>RDDY01000260.1 GCA_003852805.1 Chryseobacterium sp. | reverse complement strand
CGCCCAGAAAACAGTGAGAAATTCATCATCGATATAAGAATCGATGGTAATCATCGCCGTTGTTTCCTTGCGAGTTATACTTACATCGTTAAGCGCGTACGGAAAGACCAGCGGCGTACCGCCCGTTTTTACCTCCAAAACGGTACGGCGACTGAGATAAGCCGTTTCTTGGTGGATGAGCCTACCGATCCTACCAAAGATTTCCTCTTTCCCGAAACTGGCCAAAAATCCCAGTCTTCCCGTATTCACACCCACCACCGGAATCTCCAAATCCTTTATAAAGGTAAGCGCATTCAGGATGGTGCCGTCTCCACCGAAACTGAAAAACATGTCGGGCCGGTTCTGTTGCAGGTCATCACGGTGTGAGAAGGTAGCAAAGTCTTCTTCAAACGGAAAAGTCTCCGCCATCGGCCGATGCAATATCGGCTCTACATCATTCGCCTTCAACTCATCGATAATTCGGGTGATATAATGGAAAGTATCCTTATCTGTCTTTTGTGAATATACAGCAGCCTTCATAGAGGATAATGCTTTAGAACTCCAAGAATTTTTGAAAGAAACCGAAGCGGTCTTTCAACATCAATTCTTTCTCGTCCGTATAATATTTGTTGACCACTTGATAGCCGTGCCGCTCCAAAGACTCGTCTATAGAACTGAGATTGTCGCTGCTTATCTTAAGGGTGATTTGTACATGTTCATCGGTATAAGAGCTGATGAAAACGCCGGAAACCCGCGCGTGCTCTGTTTCCACAATCTGTGAAATCTCGGTCAAAGAGTAATTTCTTTTCGGGGTTTCCAGCGTCAGCACGGCACCATTTTCAGAGAACATCGGGAATCGGGAGAATTCCCCCAACACATCATCTACGGAGAGATAACCCAAGTATTCTTCGGTAGCACTGATGATGGCTACCACATTGGCGTCGAAATTGTGAAAAAGCGGCACACAGTCCAAGATGCTGGCATCCTCCAAAACCGCGAAGCGCTCATAATGCATAGACAGCGAATCCAAGGTTCCTTCCGAGCTTTCCTCGAGAAAGGCACGGCTGATTGCGCCTTGAAAAGCGTCTCCACTTTCTATGAAGATATGCGAGAAGCCAAACTCGGCTGCAACTTCCGCTGCTGTCTCTATAGAATCTTCGGGCTTGAAAGACGGATAATCTCTCGAGATAAAGTCTCTGATATACATAAGGCTAAAATACTAAATAATCCTGCGCAAAGCTTAATGCGAAAGAAGATGAAAAAAACAATTGCAAGATATCACCGGGAAGATGTATCTTTGCGGTCTTTCATTTTTACTTTTTATTAGATTTATTTCAGACTGCAGCGGATATTTCCGGTGCAGTTTTTTTATTTTAACCGTGGCGACGATTGACGCAAGAATAACAATCCGCCGATAATTACCGCGGCGCCCAAAGATTGTATCGGCGTTAGCCGCTCGCCATCCAACATTCCCCAGCCCACCGCCACAATGGGCATCAGCAGTGTGACCGTAGACGCAAACAGCGGAGTAGAGATACTGAGCAACCTGTAATTCAGCATCATGGCCAAGCCCGTTCCGAAAACCGACAAAGTAGCCACAATACCCAAACCGGCCATGTGATCTGCATCGACGCGGAAGCTGTGGAAAAATCCTGAAAACACAAGTGCAAGCATTGACGGACCGATCAACACGAACGAAAACACAAAGGCAGACAGCAATTTTGCCGGCAGTTCGGATAATTTTGCCTTGACCGTTGTGGTGCTGACCGCATATAATAAGGTAGCCAAAAGAAGCAAGCCGATGGAAAAATACTCCGCGGTACCCGTTCCGCTGCCCGACCACATCAACAAACAAGCGCCTGAAAAACTGATAACCACGCCCGTAACCTGCCGCCGTTCTGCCCGAATCTTCCACAATAATCCGCCGACAATAATCACGAATATCGGCATCAAAGAATTGACAATCCCCGCAATGCTGCTGCTCACCTTTGTCTCGGCAATGGGAAACAGAAACATCGGTATAAAGTTGCCTGACAGCGCTGCCACAATAAGCCAAGGCAAATTCTTGCGTGGAAACAGCTTACGGTTGCGCCATGCGACAGGCATCAGGAACAACCCGGCGATCAGCACGCGCAGCGCACCGACCTGATACGGACTGAAGTGCTCCAAAGATTTTTTGATCAAGATGAAAGAAGAACCCCAGATGAGGCTCAGGATTGCGAGCAGCAACCATTTTTGTTTTTCAGAATTCACCGATGAGAAGGTAAGTAAGATAAAAATTCACGTTTCGGGACGGAGCGCGCTCCCAAACTCTCCAAGTGTGCGCTGTGTATCTGACAGTCGACCAGACGCAAGTCTTTGCGCGTGGTAACGAAATGGATGAAACCTGCCTTTGAAGCGTTGCTGACGCGGGCAAACATGCTTTCTCCACAAAACACATCGCCTATTTTCATGCCGTAAAATCCGCCGACCAGCCAGCCATCTTGCCACACCTCTACACTGTGCGCAATGCCTTGCCGATGGAGAAATAGAAAACTGTCTATCAATTCCTCGCTCAGCCAAGTTCCTTCGCTATCACGGCCGTTTACCGTTCTGCACGAGCGGATAACCTCCTCAAACGCTTGATTCTCTGAAAAACCAAAAGTATCATCTTTCAAAACTTTTCGCATCGATTTGGAAAGCTTCACTTCGTGGGGGAACAGCACAAAACGCGGATCGGGACACCACCATAACAATTCCTCACCCTCGTTAAACCACGGGAAAATACCATGAGTGTACGCCAACAACAGGCGCGCAGGCGAAAGATCACCGCCAATGGCAATAAGTCCGTGCGGCGGATCGTAGAATTGCGGATCGGGAAAAC
Source organism: Chryseobacterium sp. (assembly GCA_003852805.1). Taxonomy (GTDB): domain Bacteria; phylum Bacteroidota; class Bacteroidia; order Flavobacteriales; family Weeksellaceae; genus Elizabethkingia. Next base: position 3,734 of record RDDY01000260.1, on the reverse strand, counting down.
CAAGCTCGCCGGGGTGCAGTCTCAACATAAAAAAAACAGTCCCGCCGTATAGCAGGACTTACTGATTGATCTCAGAAATTAAAAAGGCAAGTCATCATCTTCGTCGCCGAACACATTACTGTCGTTGGCAGCCGTCGGTTGGTTGCCTGAGATTGGCGCAGCCTGCGTAGGCTCGTTGAAGTTATTGCCGCCTTTCTCAATTCTCCATCCGGTGATCGAGTTGAAATATTTCACTTGGCCGTCCGGCGCCTGCCATTCGCGGCCGCGGATGTCGATGCTTATTTTCACCTCGTCTCCTTCTTGCACTTGGTTCAACAAGTCGATTTTGTCTTGCAAAAACTCTATGCAGATGGGCTGGGGATATTGTGTCTGCGTAAGAAGGATCAGCTCTTTCTTCTGAAAGCCGCTTGCAAAAGTCTGAAGATCGCCTATTTTCTTTACTGTTCCGGTCAATTCCATATCGTCGTATTTTAGAAGAGGTAAAGGTAATAAAAAGCTCCAAAAAGCAAAGGCTCGGTTGGCGCTCGTAAGGTCAACATTTTCTTTTTGAAAATTTTTTCAAAATCATTTGGAAGTAAAAAGGAAAAGGCTATATATTTGCAAACACAAAACGAGAGGAGATCTTTTAAAACAACAATAAGCGGATGTGGTGTAATTGGTAGCCACGCCAGACTTAGGATCTGGTGCCGAGAGGCGTGGGGGTTCGAGTCCCTTCATCCGCACGCTGTTATACAGAAAAAACGCGAAAATAGCTCAGCTGGTAGAGCACGACCTTGCCAAGGTCGGGGTCGCGGGTTCGAGTCCCGTTTTTCGCTCTAATTGCCCTGGTGGTGGAATTGGTAGACACGCAGGACTTAAAATCCTGTACTCATTTGAGTGTACGGGTTCAAGTCCCGTCTGGGGTACTTTAGAAATTCAAAACTCCGGTAACGTAAAGTTGCCGGAGTTTTTTGTTTTAAACCCATCGGTGTATTGTACGCTTGCCGATCACTACCGCAGACTTATTGCATTTGCCATCGACGCTCGCTGCCGGCTAATTTTCATTAATTTTGAGCGTCAAAACCAATCTAACTTTATAAAACCGTCATGTCCGATATCATCAGACTTTTGCCCGATAATGTTGCCAACCAGATTGCTGCCGGCGAGGTGGTGCAGCGTCCGGCCTCTATTGTGAAGGAGCTGATGGAGAACGCAATAGATGCCGGCGCCACCGAGATAGAAGTCATCATAAAAGACGGCGGACGCACCTTGATTCAGGTTACGGACAACGGCGCGGGAATGTCGGACACAGATGCGCGCTTGGCCTTTGAAAGACACGCTACATCCAAGATAAGAACCACCGAGGATATTTTCCGTATTTCTACCAAAGGTTTCCGTGGGGAAGCTTTGGCATCGATCGCCGCTGTGGCAGAAGTAGAATTACGGACAAAAACAGAAGCCGCCGTATTGGGCACGAAGATTTGCATCCAAGGCGGAGCTTTGGTATCCCAAGAACCCACGCAGTGCCCCGTGGGCGCCAATTTCTTGGTTAAGAATCTGTTTTACAATGTACCCGCGCGGCGAAAGTTTTTGAAAAACGATACGGTAGAAACACGGCACATTATGGACGAGTTTCACCGTGTGGCACTGGCGCATCCTCTGATAGAATTTTCGTTTTACAACAACGATTCTCAAATATTCCGACTGCGGAAAGGCAGTGAAAATCAGCGTATCGTAGATATCTTTGGACGAAGACTACAGCCATTATTGGTGCCTGTGCAAGAAGACGTTGACTGGATAAAACTTCACGGTTTTGTGGGCAAACCCGAAGCGGCAAAAAAGCAGCGCGGTGAGCAGTTTTTCTTTGTCAACGGCAGATATTTTAAAAGTCCGTACCTGTCCAGAGCGGTGCAAGAAGCTTTTGACGGGCTGTTGCAGCCGCAGTATATACCGTCTTATTTCCTGTATCTGGAGATAGATCCGTCGCGCATCGATGTCAATATTCATCCGCAGAAGACAGAGGTGAAGTTTGAAGAAGAAAATGTAATCTTCGCGCTGCTGAGGAGCACGGTCAAGAAATCATTGGGCATCTACAATGTGGCGCCCAGTCTTGATTTTGACCGCAATCCGCTGCAAGATGAATTGTTGAACGGCAGCGCTTCCCCCTCATCGAGAATACCGATGCCGAGCATACACATCGACCGAAGCTACAATCCGTTTCTTGAAGAACAGCAAACCCCGAAGCCGGCGGAAATGGTGAATCTCACCGAGATGTATAAACCCAACATAGAGGCCGCGCCTTCCAAAATCAACCTCTTTGACGAAGATGAATTCGACAATGAAATGATGCGTTTGCCGAACGGTTATTGGCTTTACAACTACAAAGACAGCACCTATATGCTGGACCTCAGCCGTATTCATCAGGTGGTTTTGGCCGCACAGCGCCAAGCCCGCAGCAGCGCCGGGAAAAGCCAAAAGTTATTGTTCTCGCACGATCTGTTTCTTAACGAAATGGAGAAACTGAAATATTATTCGGTACGCGAGAAATTGCTTGCCCGCGGTTTCGAGTTGAACTTGGATGAAGGCGGGCATACCTTGCACGTGCACGCCGCGCCCGAGAACCTGCCCGAAAAAGATATTGTGCCGCTCTTGGAAAAAATCTTCTCCGATCCCGACGATGGCGGAGACTTTGATACGTACTACGACCACCGCCTCAGCCGCTTGCAGCGCAAGAGTAAATTTGATTTCGTAAGGCAAGAAGATGTGGAAGAACTGCTCGAAGGTTTCATAGAGCTGGGCTTCCCGGAATATACGCACACCAAGAAGAGGTGCTATATAGAGTTACCCATCGAAGAATTGAGAAACAAAATTAAAAACTGATGTTTGCCTCCACGCCACCCATTACCCGTAATCTCGTAATCCTAAACGCACTGTTTTTCTTGGCGAAGCTGCTGGTGGCATCACAAGGAATTTATTTGGATTATGTGCTGGGTTCCTTTTTTCCTGCCTCGCCCAATTTCCATCTGTACCAGATATTGACACACATGTTTATGCACGGTGATTGGATGCATATTCTTTTCAATATGATTGCTTTGTGGTCGTTCGGGTCGGCAATTGAGCAGACGCTGGGGCAAAAGAAATACCTGACGCTATACTTTGTATGCGGCATCGGGGCTTATATTCTTTTCAATGTTTGGAACTATTTCCAGGTTCAGGAAGTGCTGCAACGTCTTCACGAACAAGGAGCCGATATTGCAAGAATTTACCGGAACGCGGCAATCGATATGCACGGGCGCGCTGCCAATCCACAAGAATGGGGTCCGGAAGTGGGCGGCAATCCGCAAGATGTGATGCAGTTGCTGTCTTACCTGCAAACGCCGATGGTAGGCGCATCGGGCGCTATCTACGGACTGCTGGTAGCTTTTGCCATGATGTACCCGAATGCACGGATTATGCTTCTCTTTCCGCCCATTCCCATCAAGGCAAAAATCCTGATGCCGATCTTGATCTTTGTAGAACTTTATCTGGGCATGAACAATTACCAAGGTGACAACATTGCGCATTTTGCGCATTTGGGCGGCGCGGTGATTGCATTTTTCATGATCCGGCACTGGACTAAGAATAGATTCAGGATAGACCGATGAAGTCTGTTTTTAACGGCTTGGTGCTGTTGGTGCATCTTACCATCTTGGCGCTCTCATGCCTGATGCTGCTCAATGCGGTGGTGCCGCCGCGCAGCTTTCCATACCTTAATC
>RDDY01000305.1 GCA_003852805.1 Chryseobacterium sp. | reverse complement strand
GGAATATTAACAAAAAACTCTACTTTTGAGTGTTACTAAGAAGGGGAAGATTACAAATCCATAAATCCTTATTCTTTGAAATTTTTATACCTGCGTTCGCCTCGTATATATTTTTCAATACGCTCGGTTCTGCTGCGTAGTTTGCATTCATATAGGTACCTGTAGCCAAAGCGAGATTTGCCCTCACATTATCCGTATTATAGGATGCTTTTACAAAGCCTAAATTCAGGTTAAACTCATTGTGTCTATTGTGTGAATACATAAATGCAGGTCGATTATGATTGTCAGGATTGCCAAAATCATAAGCATAGTATGTTTCTAAATAACCGCTAAAGGTAAAGGGCGACTTGGTGGTATCTGTTTGTGCAAAGCTATTTATGCTTAACAAAATCAGCGATGCAGTTATTAGCTTCTTCATCTTTTTTATTTTAAATTATCTAATGCTATATTTAATTCGAGTACATTTATTTTTTCAGGCCCGAAAAGGCCGAACAAAGGTTTTTCTGTTTTCGCAAGGATGAGTTGAAGAAGGTTTCCTTCCGCAATTCCACGAATTTTGGCAATTCTCTTTACCTGCACTTTTGCCGCTTGAACGGAAATATGGGGGTCAAGACCGCTTCCACTTGCCGTTACCAGATCCACGGGTATTTCAGACTTTGCAATGCCGGGATTGTGCACTAAAAATGTATCTATCCTTGCCTGAACCTGTTGGAGATATTCCTTATTGGAAGCTGCTTTGTTGCTGCCTCCGGAACCTGCGGCATTATAATCCACTGCAGAAGGACGTGACCAGAAATATTTATCTTCCGTAAAAGACTGCCCAACATTGGCATAGTATGTTTTACCATTGTGTGTGATAATTTTTCCCTTTCCCTTATTTGGAGCGAACTGTGCCATACCCCAAACGATAAGCGGATAGGCTATACAGAGTAATAGGATGCTTAAAACTGTTAGCTTGATAGCCGGTAAAATATGTTTTTTCATTTTGATTAATGTTTTAAATAAATACTGAAACCAACAGGTCGATAAGTTTTATGCCTACAAACGGAACAATAATGCCGCCCAAACCGTAGATGAATAAATTTCTGCGAAGCAGGGCACTGGCGCCGATAGGTTTGTAGGCTACTCCTTTTAATGCTAATGGTATTAACATCGGGATGACGATGGCATTGAATATAATTGCCGATAGAATGGCACTTTCGGGTGAGTGCAAATTCATAATGTTTAATCCCTGTAAAGCAGGAATGGAAGCAATAAACAGTGCCGGAACAATGGCAAAATACTTCGCTACGTCATTGGCAATACTGAATGTGGTTAATGTTCCCCTTGTCATTAACAATTGTTTGCCTATTTCCACTACTTCAATCAGTTTGGTGGGGTCATTATCCAAATCCACCATATTGCCTGCTTCTTTAGCTGCCTGAGTACCGCTATTCATAGCTACGCCTACGTCTGCCTGCGCTAAAGCGGGCGCATCGTTGGTTCCATCGCCCATCATAGCGACCAATCTGCCTTGCGATTGCTCATTGCGGATATAGTTCATTTTATCTTCCGGTTTTGCTTCGGCAATAAAATCATCTACACCTGCTTTTTCCGCGATATATTTTGCCGTCAATGGATTATCGCCGGTAACCATTACGGTTTTGATACCCATTTTTCGCAGCCGCTCAAAACGCTCCTGTATCCCGGGTTTAATAATGTCCTGCAACTCAATTACTCCCAATACTTTTTCATTTTCTGCAACAACGAGTGGTGTTCCACCATTGCTTGAAATGGATTTTACCTGTTCGGCTGTTTCTGATGGAAAAAGATTTCCCGCCTTTTCCACCAAATTCCGTATGGCATCCGAAGCTCCTTTTCTGATTTTTACATTCTCATAATCAATTCCGGAACTTCTTGTTTCTGCCGTAAATTTTATGAAACGAGGATTTTGTATCTGATAGCTTAATGGATTAACACCTGCCAATTCTATGATAGATTTACCTTCGGGGGTTTCATCTGCCATAGAGCTTAACACTACTGATTTTGTAAAGTGCTTTTCATCTACACCGTTTACAGGATAGAATTTTGTTGCTTTTCTGTTACCAATGGTAATAGTTCCTGTTTTGTCCAATAAAAGTACATCAACATCACCTGCGGTTTCAACCGCTTTACCACTTTTGGTAATGACGTTTGCCCGCAAAGCTCTGTCCATTCCCGCAATACCGATGGCTGATAATAATCCGCCAATAGTGGTAGGAATTAAACATACAAAAAGCGATATAAATGCAGCTATGGTGATAGGGGTTTGCGCATAATCTGCAAAGGGTTTAAGTGTAACCACTACGATAATAAATACGAGTGTAAAACCTGCAAGCAGTATGGTCAAAGCAATTTCGTTTGGTGTTTTCTGACGGCTTGCCCCCTCCACCAAAGCAATCATTTTGTCTAAGAAGCTTTCGCCTGCTTCGGTAGTTACCCTGACTTTGATTTTGTCTGACAGTACTTTTGTACCACCGGTAACGCTACTTTTATCGCCTCCTGCTTCCCGGATTACAGGGGCACTCTCACCCGTAATGGCACTTTCATCTATGGTTGCCAAACCTTCTATAATTTCACCGTCAGAGGGGATGATATCCCCTGTCTCACAAACGAAGACATCCCCTTTTTTAAGCTGTGATGAAGAGACGGTCTGTCCATTCTCCAATCGGGCGGGCGTTTCTTCTCTTGTTTTACGCAAGCTGTCGGCTTGTGCTTTTCCTCTGGCTTCGGCAATGGCTTCGGCAAAGTTGGCAAATAGCAACGTTGCAAATAATATCACTGTAACGATGAGGTTATAGGCAAAACTGCCTTGACTTTGTTCTCCCAGTGCTATCCACACACATACAGCTGCCATAACCAATGTACCTATCCACACCATAAACATTACCGGATTGCGGAACATTTTTGCAGGGTGCAGCTTGACGAATGACTGCTTCAGCGCTTCATTCACCAATGCAGGTTCAAATAATTTATTTATGTTATTATTCATTTCTATTGAATTGATAAAAGATTAGTAAAGTGAAAAGTATTCGGCAATCGGACCTAAAGCTAATGCGGGAAAGAATGCCAGTGCCGCAATGATGGCAATAACTGCAAACACCACTAAGCCGAATGTAGATGTATCGGTTTTGAGAGTTCCTGAGCTTTCAGGTATAAATTTCTTTTCTGCAAGCAAACCTGCTATAGCAACTGGACCAATTATCGGCAGAAATCTACCCAACAGTAATACAATACCTGTTGATATGTTCCAGAATATGGTATTATCTCCCAAGCCTTCAAAACCGCTTCCGTTATTGGCCGCTGAAGAGGTGTATTCGTACAGCATTTCACTAAAACCGTGAAAGCCCGGATTGGCTAATGTTGCCGATGTATATTGCGGTAATGCGGCTGCTAAAGCCGTTCCCACCAAAATAAGGAAAGGATGCGCTAAAGCGATTATAATGGCTATTTTCATCTCTCTGGCTTCAATTTTCTTACCCATAAATTCAGGTGTCCTACCCACCATCAAACCACTTATGAAAACTGCAAGAATGATAAAGATGAAGAAGTTTAAAATTCCTGCACCTACGCCACCATAGAATGCATTAATCATCATGGCCAGTAATTCGTTCATACCGGATAATGGCATTGAACTGTCATGCATTGAATTAATACTTCCTGTTGAAATAACGGTGGTTACAATACTCCAGAAGCCGCTGGCGGCAGCACCTATACGTAATTCTTTCCCCTCCATGGCGCCCAACGAGTTGTCAATTCCCATCTGTGTGATCGCAGGGTTTCCGTTCATTTCCATGTTGATATTTGGTATTGCCAATAGCAAAAATCCTACGGTCATGACCCCGTACATCATCCAGGCAAATTTCTTCCTGCGTATGAAAAAACCAAATGCAAATACCATTGCCATAGGAATGATAAACTGACCAAACATTTCAGTCATATTAGTCAGATATGTAGGGTTTTCTAAGGGGTGAGAACCGTTAGCACCGAAAAAACCACCTCCATTTGTACCCACATGTTTGATTGGTACGAATGCAGCGACCGGTCCCCGGCTTACTTCAATAGTATCACCCTGTAAGTTGGTTAGGGTATCTTTTCCTTCAAAGGTCATAGGCATACCTTCAAAAACGAAAATGGCAGCCAGTATCAATGATATAGGTAATAGAATGCGGGCACAGGATTTTAAAAAATAATTGTAAAAATTACCTAATTGGGTGGTTGACTTTTCTCTAAATGCTTTGAATAATACAACCGCTGCTGCCATACCTACGCCCGCAGTTACAAATTGAAGAAACATCAACCATATCTGCCCTAAATAACTGATGCCTGTTTCACCTGAATAGTGTTGCAGGTTACAGTTTACCAAAAATGAAATGGTGGTATTGAACGCTAAATCTGCTGATTGATTGGGGTTCCCATCCGGATTTAGGGGCAGGCTCTCCATATTCATCAGTATTCCCATACTCATCAGAAACCAGAGCAGGTTAATGGTGAGCAATGCTACCAAATGCTGTTTCCAGTTCATTTCATTATCAGGATTTATGCCTGATACTTTATAGAACAATCGCTCTATGGGATTAAATACAGGGTCAAGAAAAGTTCTTTCACCTGCATATACTTTTGCGATGTATTTGCCAAGGGGAATTGCCAGTAACAGCGTTACCCCGAACATCGCTATAATTCCTAAAATTTCTGTGTTCATATCTTTTAATTAAATAATAGTTTAATAAACCATCCGAAAAGCATCACAAATCCGAAAACAACAAGAAATACAATGATAACTCTCCATATTTCTCGGATATCACTTCTAAAGTTTTTCATATTGTTTCTAATTAGAAAAGGATGTTTATTTTTATAAATAGGAGGAATATAAAAGATATGAGCACAAGTATCCAGAAGATGATTGTAAACAGCTCTTTTATTTTTTTCCTCATTTCTCAATTTTTTGAATGGATGCTGTTTTTAAAATTTTTCTGGTTTAATCAGCACATAGCACATATAGAAAAATACTGCAATGGCGATGATGAATAATGCTATCATATTTTTATTTTTTGAATTATGATGTTGTTTTGCGTTAGATAGACAACCTGAAAAGGTTTTGGAATTTCAGTGTATAGTTGCTGCCACTGGTTTGGAGAACACCGTCTGCGTATGCCTTCAAATGAGCGTACAAATAGATTTTCAATAATATACCTGATGTAGTCGTTACCTCTCTGATATATCCATCCGATATATCGTATATGTCTGGTAATTTTGGTAAATTCTCCTTTTTCGAGCAAGCATCTAATCAGGTTTACGACTGCCTGAAGAATACCAGCGAAGTTTTTATGAGCAGACAGTTCCCTTATTTCATTGCTGATTTCTTTATGATGTTCAGCTAAATAAACAGCCGCCCGGTCTTCATTGATTTTCTGTTTAGATTTCATATCTTTTCAAATAATCTTATTAATAAAAAAAAGAATGCGAAAAGTGCTACACCTGCGATTATTAATAGTATTGCCATTTTTATATATTTATTAAATTCCTGATGAATAGATTTGTCTGCAATACTCTTGTTTGAGCTGTTTGGGAAACAAGATGAGATACTCTTTACCCCAACTGTAATTCATTTCGAGCAGTTGAGATAAGGGAAGAATAAATGTATTGGAAATGATTGTACGTGTGTAGCTGCTGCCTTTCTGAAATAATTGCTCGGCTTTGCCAAACAGGCTCACAACTTTTTTCTTTTGCCCCTTAAAGATGGCATCAAGGGCTTCAACCTCTAATTGTTGAATTTTTTGAAATTCGCTTTTTTGTTCGTGTTCCGTTGTCATAAGAATATTTTATTTATATTCTTCTTATGCCAATTCCTGTTCCATTAAAATTAGATTGTTTATAACTATTTGATTTTAAATAATTTAACGAGCGTATACAAAAGTAAGGCAACAAAAAACCCTTTCGTTTTGAAAGGGTAAAGACTATCGTTTTGAAAGGGTTTATTTTATATGGTACTCGTCAATCTTCCTGTATAAAGTAGTTAAGGCAATATTGAGCAGTTTTGATGTTTCTGTTTTATTGCCATTAGTGTAGTTCAACACTTTTTGAATATGAACTTTTTCTACGCTTGCAAGTTCAAAGGCAGATAGTGTTTTTTCACGGTTATCTAAAGTGCCAAGACGTTGTAATTCCAATGGCAGACTATCTTCTTCTAATTCTGTAGTACCTGTAAGTATTACGCTACGCTCAATTACGTTTTTGAGTTCTCTGATATTGCCTTTCCACGAATGTTGTTTCAGTGCTTCGAGATAGTTTTTTGAAATCTTATTGATTTTTTTGTTCGTCTTATTTGTAAATGTGCGAAGAAAGAATATCGCCAGTTCTTCTATATCAATAACCCGTTCTCTGAGTGGGGGTAGTGAAATCTGAAAGACGGCAATCCGGTAAAACAAATCTTCACGGAAGTGTCCTTCCTCTACTTCTTGTTGTAAATTTCTATTAGTAGCAGCAATAATACGGACGTTCACCTTGGTTGGTTTACTATCACCTACTTTTAGAAATTCTCCTGTTTCTAAAACCCGTAACAGCTTTGCCTGTAAATCTAAAGGCATTTCACCAATT
>RDDY01000062.1 GCA_003852805.1 Chryseobacterium sp. | reverse complement strand
CTTGCTGTCTTCCTCGGTCCCAACGCTTACGCCAAGCGCCGTGTAGATATTCTTGATCTCGTCGTTTTCATAAACCTTGTGCAACATCGATTTTTCCACGTTCAAGATTTTGCCCCGCAGCGGCAAAATAGCTTGGAAATGACGGTCGCGACCTTGTTTAGCGGTACCGCCCGCTGAGTCTCCTTCCACCAAGAATATCTCGCTGATCGATGGATCTTTTGAAGTACAGTCAGAAAGTTTGCCCGGCAGACCGCTGCCACCCATCGGCGACTTGCGTTGCACCATTTCGCGCGCTTTCTTGGCTGCCTGACGCGCCTTCGCCGCCAACACCACTTTTTGAACAATCAGCTTGGCTTCATTCGGATGTTCTTCCAAAAAGTTGGACAGCATCTCTCCCACTATTTTGTCTACCGCGCCGCTCACCTCGCTGTTCCCCAGTTTGGTTTTGGTCTGGCCTTCAAACTGTGGCTCCATCACTTTCACGGAGATTACGGCAGTCAAGCCTTCGCGGAAATCGTCGCCGGTCACTTCCACTTTTTCTTTTTGCGGAAGTCCCAAATCATCGGCAAATTTTTTCAGCGTACGCGTAAGCGCTCGTCTGAATCCGGCCAAATGTGTACCGCCTTCGTGCGTGTTGATGTTGTTCACATATGAGTGGATGTTCTCGTTGAACGAAGTGTTGTAGCGCATGGCCACCTCCACGGGAATATTGTCACGCTCGCCTTCCATAAAGATGACGTGCTGCATGATGGATTCACGGTTACCGTCGATGTATTCCACAAATTCTTTCAGACCGCCTTCCGAGTAAAATACTTCCTCCTTCGGGTTGCCGTTTTCGTCTTTCTGACGCTCATCGGTCAACGTGATGCTGATACCTTTGTTCAGGTAAGCCAGTTCACGAAGACGCGTGGCCAAGGTATCGTAGTTGTATTCAAGCTCGTTGAAAATGGAATCATCGGGCTTGAAATACTGCTTGGTTCCGCGTTTGTCGCTGTTGCCGATTTCTTCTACTCCGGTTACCGCTTTCCCTCTTTGGAAATGCTGGCGGTAAACATTGCCGTCACGGTAGACGGTGGTAATCATGTCGTTGGAGAGTGCATTGACACACGAAACGCCCACGCCGTGCAAGCCGCCCGAAACTTTGTACGAGTCTTTGTCGAACTTACCGCCCGCACCAATCTTGGTCATTACAACCTCAAGTGCAGATTTCTGTTCCTTCTCATGCCAGTCTACCGGAATACCGCGTCCGTTATCGGTCACGGTGATGGAATTGTCTTGGTGAATGGTTACGGTGATGGCGTCGCAGTAACCTGCCAACGCCTCGTCTATCGAGTTGTCCACCACCTCGTACACCAAGTGGTGCAGACCGCGCGCGCCCACGTCACCGATGTACATCGACGGGCGAAGGCGCACGTGTTCCATCCCTTCCAGCGATTGAATGCTGCTGGCCGTATATTGTTTGTTGCTCATATTTCTTTGTTCTGAGACAGCCGTAGCTGCCTGTTAGATTAATTTCATTGTCAAATTGTCCTCTACTTTTTCAACCTTTACCAAGTTGTTTTTCGAGAGGTTCTTGCTTGCCTTGTCCCACTTCTTGCCCGACAGCCGGGACTGTTCTTTTACAGTGGCAAGCGGCATCGGCTCCCCGTGTGATTGCAGGATGCTGAGGATTGCTTTTTCATCGTCGCCCAGCTCAATCTGCGGCGCTGTTTTCTCGGGTCGCATCTGCGGGAAGAACAATACTTCCTGAATCGATTCGCTGTTCGTCAAGAACATGGTCAACCGATCCATACCGATGCCCAATCCTGAAGTGGGCGGCATGCCGTATTCCAACGCGCGCAAGAAATCTTGGTCGATGAACATGGCTTCGTCATCTCCTTTTTCCGACAATTTCAGCTGTTCTTCGAAGCGTTCACGCTGGTCGATGGGGTCGTTTAGTTCTGAGTAAGCATTCGCTATTTCTTTGCCGCAAACCATCAATTCAAAACGTTCCGTCAATCCTTCTTTGCTTCGGTGTTTCTTGGTCAACGGCGACATCTCGATCGGGTAATCGGTAATAAAAGTCGGTTGAATAAAGTTACCTTCACACTTTTCGCCAAAGATCTCATCGATGAGTTTCCCTTTGCCCATGGTTTCGTCAACGGCAATACCGATGGATTGTGCAAACGCGCGAAGTTCGTTCTCGGTTTTGCCTGTGATGTCAAAGCCTGTGTATTTCAGGATTGCCTCTGTCATTGAAATTCGCGGATACGGCGCCTCCCAATTGATAACCGTATCGCCGAAAGTGCTTTCGGGTTTTCCGTTTACGGCAGTGACGCAATGTTCAAGCAATCTCTCGGTGAAGTCCATCATCCAATTGTAATCCTTGTAAGCCACGTAGATTTCCATGACGGTAAACTCCGGATTGTGGGTGCGATCCATTCCCTCGTTTCGGAAGTTTTTCGCGAACTCGTACACACCGTCAAAACCACCAACCACCAGGCGCTTCAAATACAGCTCGTTGGCTATCCTCAGATACAGCGGAATGTCCAAAGCATTGTGGTGTGTAGCGAAGGGCCGCGCAGCCGCTCCCCCCGGAATGGGCTGAAGAACGGGAGTTTCGACCTCCAAATAACCGGCATCGTTAAAGAAATTACGCATGGCGCTGAAAAGCTTGGTGCGTTTTACGAAGATATCGCGCACTTGTGGATTGACAATCAGGTCTGCGTAACGCTGACGATAACGCAGTTCGGGATCGTTGAATGCGTCGTAGGTATTTCCGTCGGCATCGGTTTTGGGCAATGGCAACGGCCGCAACGATTTTGACAACAGAGTGAAGTTCTTCACCATTACGGTTTTCTCTCCCACTTGTGTCGTAAACAGTTCGCCTTCTACACCAATAATGTCACCGATGTCCAGCAGGTGTTTGTAAACATCGTTATAAAGCGATTTATCATCACCGGCGCAGATTTCGTCACGGTTGAAATACAGCTGAACGCGACCGTTAGAATCCTGTAATTCTGCAAAAGACGCTTTCCCTTGGATCCGCCGCGACATCAGACGGCCGGCAATTTTTACCTTTTTGCCTTCTTCAAAGTCACGTTTTATTGTGTCGGTGGTATGATCCGTTGTATACTCCTCTGCCGGGAATGCGTTGATCCCCAATTTTTCCAGCGCTGCAAGCTTCTCGCGCCGAACGATTTCCTGTTCTGATAATTGCATTTATTCGATGTGAATTAACACGCAAATTTACGAAATTTTTCGCAAAATATCAATCATTAATGCAGCGGTACAAACAGCAAAACCGCCATTTGTACGGCGGTTTTGGGTTGTTTTATTTGATGCGTAAATTATCTGCGAATAATTACTTTTTCGTTGATATCTACTCCAATGCCGTCGGCTTTCAGGATGTATACGCCGTCAGACAGTCCCGCCGTGCTGATTGCCTTGGCAGAATTTACCTCGGTTTTGCCTTCGTAAACCAACTTGCCTGCCATGTCGTAAAGTTTCACGTTTACTCTGCCTATTGCAGAGCCACCTTTCAAGAAGATTTCATTTTTGGCCGGGTTCGGGTAAACGGAAACCGTTTTTGTTGCTTTAACATCTGCGGTAGACATCATACATTCGCCGGGCACAGTAAAGTCCTCTACTTGATCCTTAAGCGCTGTAGCCACCGGTCCACTCGTGGCGCCGGGATTGGCATTGACGCCCAGGCCTCTTTTTGCGAATACGTCCCAAATCATACATTTATTTTCGCCACCGGTTGCCGCTTCATCTGCCGCAATGATGGCATCTCTCCCCTTCACGAAGTTTGGATAACAGCCTTGCAGTTTAAGACCGTCTACCACCGCCTGTAGCACGCGGGCGCTTCCGCTGTTCGGATCGGCGGTAACGTCGCTGCTGTAGCCGTATTTCTCTACATATTTCCAGTGCAGATCCCAAAGCATGGTAGCCCAAACAAAACCTATGGAATGGACATCGGGAACCATGACGCCGTTGTTGCTGTAATACATGCCGTTGGTTTTTCCGTAGGTATAGTTGTTCACGTTAAAATCAGGAGAATATCTTCTCGGACGAATTCCCGCGCCGGATGTAGGTTCACCGATCGCAAAGGTGCCGATTCCGCGCGGTACGCCGGCGTTGTCTCCCGGACGATTGGTCAACATCAATGCAAAGAAATCTGACCAGCCTTCTCCCATTTGTTCATTTGTCATCGAAGAATTCAGGCAACTGTATCCGTTACCTGTCATACGGTTGCTGATGCCGTGACCGTATTCGTGAATGACGATTCCGTTATCGAGCGAGCCGTCTTTGTAAATGTATTTTGACGGATCGTCGTACAGAGTCACGTTAACGTTTTTGCCTGCGGCTACGGTTTGGTTTATCAGATCGCCGTCCGCATAAGGCACCAAAACGGATGGGATCGTGATGCTGCTGTCTGTTCCACCCATATCGGTAAAGGTCGGAGAATCGGGCAAGTTATAGATAACTACCGCTTTCGCACCCGCCAATTGTGCGTTTTTAACTTTTGTGACAAAGTTGCAAACGCCGCGTTCTACCAAGGCTATTTTTCCTGTCAGGTCGTTTGTGATGGTCTCGCAGCCGCCGATGGGTTCTGCAATTTTGATATCACCCGTAATTCCGCTTGGTGTAAGGTTAGGACCGAAGTTTGCACCGCGCGTATCAGGCATGCGCCCCAACAGTTCTGTAGGGCTGTTGTATTTTAATCGGTTGATTTCGGACGGATCCCATAGAAACATCTGCATACGTGGTCTGTTGCCGTCAGACGGCGTTGCAAAGTTGGCATTGTTCATTCCGCCTCCGTCTCGGGCTTCGGCCATTACGTAATCGTTTCCTGCGCCGCCTTTACCAAAGTTGTTTTGCTGAAAATTGCGCGCCGTTTCCGTAAAGCCGAACTTGTAAAAAATGTCGTGCATCTTATTGTTCACATAGAACAGATTGGTAATAGAACCGTCGGTATATTCGCCCACAGGCTTCGTAACATCCAGCGGAAAGTCGAATACGCGGTTTGCACCGCCGTCTGCAGATGCGCCTACCACATTACTGCCGTTAAGATCCAAGTATGCATGAACGTTGTTGCCGCGCGTAATGGTCCAACGGTTGGTGCCGTCAGAATGCCAACCTTCGGGCGAGGCCTGAGCGTCCCACGGATTGGTTACCAGCGTCCGATTTCCGAAATTAGGAGCTTCTATAGGCAGGGCAAAGACACGGTAGGCGGCGTTGTCCGGCGCTTTGGCAGACATTTCTGCCGCCGTATTCTTGGTTATGATCTCTTTCCCTATGTGCTCGTGATCCACGGGACGGCCGAACGCGTCGTGTTCAAATCTGCATGACAGCAATAGGTTTTCTTTCATCAAGATTTTTCCGTTCGATGCATCGGCTACAATATGCCAGTAGTTGGAGCTGCCTTCCTCCTCGAAGTTTACTTCATAGGCCAAGACAAGATGTTCTCCTTGCGGGAAGTAGACCAATTTGCTGTCAACAAAATCCTTGTCTTCGTTGATTTTATTGAAACTGTATCTTTCTGTCTGTTTAAACGACATTTGCCTCAGTACATCGCCGAAGATATTTTCCACTGTTCTCGACGGTTCCAGCGCCAAGGAACCTTGATAGTCTTTTCTAAAATTGTCGGTCATATAACTGACTTGGTCGTCTTTTATCAATGCTGTGGCATGGCTGCCGTATACGGGAATGCCGTTAACCTGTTGCTGAATGTTCAGCACAGCGCCTTTCAGGGTAGAAGACGGATCGGCATTCAGAACCTTGAAATCTCTCAGTTCGGATTTTATCGTCCTAAAGCTCGTGCTCTGACTGTTGATGTGGTTACGAAGAGTCGACTCATAATTTTGCGCAGACAGCGTTGAAAATGCCAAGAACGCAGATACCGCTATACCGCGCAACAGTGAGTTTTTATTTTTCATGAAATAAGATTTTGTTACCGCCAAATATAGGATTTGATGTATTAATGACAAAGCTAACAACATATTATTTTCATACAGATATCGTTTTTAACAGTACGCTGTCGGAAATAAAATCAGCAATTACAGCGATAGTCGTTATATTATCCTTTCCGTACATTATCTATCTTTGCGATTATGAACAGCAACATCAATAAAGAAGTTCTTTTCTCTGACTTGGGTACCCGAGAATACCAAGAAGTGTGGGATTATCAGGAAGCACTATTGAAAAGTAACCTCGATATTAAAATGGAGAACAGAAATCTCCCCGATGACAGGCAAAACACAACTCGTAATCATTTATTGTTTGTCGAACATCCGCATGTGTACACGTTGGGAAAAAGCGGCCACGAGGAAAACATGCTGGCAAACGCAGAGAAGCTGAAAGAAATAGAGGCGACATACGTTAAAACCAACAGAGGCGGAGATATCACCTACCACGGCTTCGGTCAGATCGTAGGATATCCGGTTTTGGACCTGGAGAATTTCTATACCGATATTCACCGTTACATGCGAGATTTGGAGGAAGTAATCATTCGCACCATTGCAGAATACGGACTGAAAGGCGAGCGTTCCCCGGGCGAGACCGGCGTATGGCTGGATGTGGGGAAACCTTATGCCCGAAAAATATGTGCCATGGGCGTAAAAGCAAGCCGTTGGGTAACCATACACGGCTTTGCGCTGAATGTCAA
>RDDY01000137.1 GCA_003852805.1 Chryseobacterium sp. | reverse complement strand
TTGACAAGATATCATCCAAGTAATTTGCGGTTTCCTGCCCCGGGCGAACCTTAGGAATAAGGCCGCCGTTTCTCTTCAGATCATCTGCCATCTGATTCACCGGAATGGTGATGGCCGTATAAAAGAAAGAGAAGACAATGATCAGCAGCGCGAACAATATGTTGTACTGCCAGCTGAACACGTTTTGGAAACCTGCAAAGAAGGTGTTCGTCTCATCAACCTTTGTCAATAACCCCGGAACAAACATAAGCGCCTGAGCAAAGATGATCGGCATAACGCCCGCAGCATTTACCTTCAAAGGAATCCACTGGCGTGCGCCTTCCATCAGGTTGCGGCTTGTGTTGCCACGCGCCTGCGCTCTGCTTACATACTGAATAGGAATCTTACGAACGGCTGTCGAAAGGATGATCGCCAAGAACACCACCAGCAGCCAGAACAAAACTTCTACCAGGATAACCATGGTCCCCAGACCGCCTTTGCCTGTCTGTGTTTGGAACTCGTGGATGAATGCCGTTGGCAGATCGGCCAATATCCCCACCATAATCAAGATGGAAATACCGTTACCGATACCGCGGTCGGTGATTTTCTCACCCAACCACATGGCGAAGATCGATCCGGTCAGCAGCAATACAATACTCGGCAACCAGAACATTACCGATTGCGGAGCCACGTAATAAGCGGACGAAAACTGCGCATACGGCAGGAACATGCCTGTGATAGAACCTAAGTACGACGGCGCCTGCACCAAACAAACCGCCACTGTAAGCCAGCGCGTGATCTGGTTCAGCGTCTTACGACCGCTCTCACCGTCCTTCTGCAATTTCTGCAGATAAGGAACGGCCATCCCCATCAGCTGTACGATAATGGATGCCGAGATATAAGGCATGATACCGAGCGCCATAATGGACGCACGGCTGAATGCACCGCCCGTAAAGGAAGACAGCAGCCCGAGAAGTCCTGCTCCCTGCTGGCTGCCGCCTTGGTTTTGGTAATGCTGCAATAGGTTCCCCACCTCTGCCATGTTGATGGCCGGTAGAGAAATGTATGAGGCGAATCTATACACCAGGATCAGTGAAAAAGTCAGGATCAGCTTTTCCCTGAGCTCCTTCAGACTCCAAATGTTTTTGATTGTCTGTATAAATCCTTTCATTGCAATAATTAAAGAGTGATGGCTTTGCCTCCGGCTTTTGTGATCGCTTCTTCAGCAGATTTGGTAAACTTGTCGGCGGTAATTGAAACGTTGGATTTCAGTTCGCCTCTGCCCAAGATTTTTACCATTTCGTTTTTGGAAGAAAGACCATTGGATACCAGCACTTCTTTTGTGATATCTCCTTCAATACCTTTGGTATCGATCAGATTCTGGATAGTGTCCAGGTTGATGCCTCTGTATTCTTTTCTGTTTACGTTGTTGAAACCGAATTTAGGCAATCTTCTTTGAAGTGGCATCTGCCCACCTTCAAAACCGATTTTCTGAGAATATCCGGCTCTGGACTTTTGTCCTTTGTGACCTTTTGTGGAGGTACCGCCTTTACCGCTGCCTTGTCCTCTGCCCAGTCTTTTGGAATTGTGAGTAGCGCCGCCGGCAGGCTTTATATTGTTTAACTTCATTTTCAGAATTATTTTTTGTCCGTAACTTCTACCAAATGACTTACGGCTCTCACCATGCCCAAGATAGCAGGCGTAGCCTCATGCTCTACGGTCTGATTCATTTTGCGAAGACCCAACGCCTCCAAAGTTCTCTTTTGATCTTTGGTTCTGCCGATCGCGCTTCTGACCTGTTTTACTGTAATTGTTGCCATGATCAAAAAATATTAACCGTTAAACACTTTATTCAGTGAAATACCTCTCATTCTGGCCACCTCTTCCGGTCTTCTGATATCCAACAGAGCCTTGAACGTAGCTTTTACCACGTTGTGCGGGTTGGATGAACCTTTGGATTTTGACAGAATATCTTTGATACCGGCAGATTCCACTACCATACGAACGGTACCTCCTGCGATAACCCCTGTACCGTGAGAAGCGGGACGCAACATGATGTCTGCACCGCCGTAACGAGCGGTTACCTGATGGTGGATGGTTCCGTTAACCACAGGAACGCGTACCAGATTTTTCTTTGCATCTTCCACTGCTTTTGAAATAGCAGAGGCAACTTCTTTGGATTTACCCAAACCGAAACCGATAACGCCGTTCTCGTCGCCTACCACAACGATAGCCGAGAATCCGAATGCGCGGCCCCCTTTGGTTACCTTAGTAACTCTGTTTACGGCAACCAGACGGTCAACCAGTTCCAAGCCTCCCGGTTTTACTTTTTCTATATTATCTAATCCTAACATTTGTTTCTGATTTAAAATTTCAAACCGGCTTCTCTTGCACCGTCAGCCAAAGCTTTGATACGACCGTGGTATACAAATCCGTTTCTGTCAAACACCACAGACTCTATACCGGCTGCTTTTGCTTTCTCGGCAATGCGCTTTCCTACCAGAGTAGAGATTTCTGTTTTGGTTCCTTTTTCACCGGCTACTTCTTTCTCGCGAGAAGAAGCGGATACCAGAGTTTTCCCTTCGTTATCATCTACGATCTGCACGTAGATCTCTTTATTGCTTTTATAGACAGACAGTCTCGGCTTCTCGGCAGTGCCTGAAATCTTTCCTCTGACTCTTCTTTTGATCCTGTCTCTTTTTTGAACTTTTGTCAATGCCATTTTCCTAATTTTTAAGCAGATTTACCGGCTTTTCTTCTCACATCTTCGCCCACGAATCTCACACCTTTTCCTTTGTACGGCTCAGGTTTTCTGAATGAACGTATCTTCGCGGCTACCATACCGAGAAGTTGCTTATCATAAGAAGACAGCGTAATGATAGGGTTCTTACCTTTCTCTGTCAGAGTATCTACGGTTACTTCTTTCGGTACTTCTACCACGATACCGTGAGAGAAGCCCAGAGCAAGCTCCAGCTTCTGACCTTGGTGTGCGGCTCTGTAACCTACACCTACCAGCTCCAGCTTCTTGGTGAAGCCTTCTGTGGTGCCTACCACCATATTGTTGATCAAAGATCTGTACAATCCGTGCAGTGATCTGTGCTGCTTAGAGTCAGACGGGCGCTCCAGTGTCAGAACACCGTCGTTTTGGTTCAGCGTAATACCGCCGCCGATCTCTTGCGTCAGTTCGCCTTTCGGACCTTTCACCGTTACGGTGCCGTCTTTCTCGGTAACTGTCACTCCCGCAGGAATCTCTATAATTGATTTACCAATTCTTGACATTTTCCTTTGAATTAAATATTAATATACGTAGCAGATTACCTCGCCGCCAACGCCTTCTTGTCTGGCTTTTTTGTCGGTCATTACACCGCGGGAAGTGGAGACGATGGCAATGCCCAATCCGTTCAGTACTCGCGGCAGTTCTGCCGAACCTTTGTACTGACGCAGACCCGGGCGAGAAGCGCGCTGGATAGACTTGATAGCGGGCTTGTTGGTTTGCTTGTCATACTTCAAAGCGATTTTGATACTGTCCTGAACAGGTTTTTCCTCGAACTTGTAGTTGAGGATATAGCCTTGGTCGAACAAGATCTTAGTAATCTCCTTTTTGATTTTAGATGCAGGAATTTCCACCACTTTGTGGCCTGCGCTTTGTGCGTTCCTTACTCTTGTCAGGAAATCTGAAATTGGATCTGTTACCATTTCTTGGTTTGTTGTTATTGGTTGATGATAACCAGTTTTGAAAAGAAAGGTGCAAAGATAAGAGAAATATTACAAAAACAATATCTCTTATCTCTGCTTGCTTTCCAACTTGATTATCTTGATTTAGATAAATTGTTACCAACTTGCTTTCTTCACCCCCGGGATCAGACCTTGGTTGGCCATTTCGCGGAAGGTTACTCTGGACAGGCCGAAGGTTCTCATGTAACCTCTGGGGCGGCCTGTGATCTTGCAACGGTTATGCAGTCTTACAGGGGATGCGTTGCGTGGCAACTTTTGCAGTGCCTCGTAGTCTCCTGCTTCTTTCAGAGCTTTTCTCTTCTCTGCATATTTCGCTACGGTAGCTTCTCTTTTGCGCTCGCGCGCTTTCATTGATTCTTTAGCCATCTCTTAGTTCTTTTTAAAAGGTAAACCAAAGTGTGTCAAAAGAGCTTTGGCTTCTTTGTCTGTGTTAGCGCTTGTTACAAAAGTGATATCCATGCCTTGGATTTTCTTCACTTTGTCGATAGCGATTTCAGGGAAGATGATCTGTTCTGTGATACCCAGGTTATAGTTTCCGCGGCCGTCAAAACCATCAGGCTTGATCCCGTTGAAATCACGGATGCGGGGCAGAGCGGCAGAAGTCAATCTGTCCAAGAACTCATACATTTTGTCACCGCGCAAAGTTACGCGTGCGCCTACCGGCATACCTTTTCTCAGTTTGAATCCGGCTTCGTCTTTTTTGGACACGGTTCCCACGGCTTTTTGGCCGGTGATAAGCGTAAGTTCTTCTACTGCGTAGTCAACAATTTTCTTGTCGGCTGTTGCAGCGCCCAAACCTTGGCTGACCACGATTTTCTCCAGACGCGGCACCTGCATTACAGATTTGTACCCGAATTCTTCCATCATCGCAGGGACGATGCTTTCTTTATACTGTTTCTTCGGTCTTGCTATATATTCCATTTTTCTTCTGTATTATAAAGTTTCACCGGATTTCTTAGCGATTCTTACTTTCTTATCGCCGTCCATCTTGTAACCGGCTTTTGTCGGCTTACCTGATTTCGGGTCGATCAGCGCTACATTGGAAATATGGATAGACGCTTCTTTCTCTACGATGCCTCCTTGCGGATTGCTTGCAGATGGCTTGGTGTGTCTCTTTACGATGTTCAGGCCGGCAACAACCACGCGTGCATCTTTTCCTTCTTTCTTGATCACCTCAATCACCTCACCGGTTTTGCCCTTGATGTTCTTGTTACCGGTAGTGATGATTACGTTATCTCCTCTCTTGATTTTTAATTTCGACATTTCTTTCAGTTTTAAATTAAAGCACCTCGGGAGCGAGTGAAATGATCTTCATGTATTCTTTGTCACGCAGTTCTCTGGCCACAGGACCGAAAACGCGTGTGCCTCTCATCTCTCCTGCTGCATTCAGCAGTACGCAGGCGTTATCGTCAAAGCTGATGTAAGAACCGTCTTTACGGCGAACCGCTTTCTTAGTGCGCACAACAACCGCTTTGGATACCTGGCCTTTCTTGGCGTTGCCTTGAGGTGTAGAATCTTTGATGGTCACTACGATCTTATCACCTACAGAAGCATATCTTCTTCTGGTACCGCCCAGAACTCTGATCACCAGCACCTCTTTGGCGCCTGTGTTATCTGCAACTTTTAGTCTTGATTCTGTCTGTAACATTACTTAGCTCTTTCAATGATTCGTACTAATCTCCATCTCTTGTTCTTGCTCAAAGGACGCGTCTCTTGGATAAGAACGGTATCGCCTTCGTTGCACTCGTTGTTCTCGTCATGAGCGGTATATTTCTTCGTCTTCAAAACGAATTTACCGTAGAGTGGGTGCTTCATTCTGGCCGTTTCGCTAACAACAATGGTCTTTTCCATTTTATTGCTGGAAACCACGCCGATACGCTCTTTTCTTAAATTTCTTTCCATGGTAAAATGAAATTATTGTTTGTTAGTGAGTTCGGTATTCAGTCTGGCGATGGTCTTTCTCAGATCACGAATCCGGATCGGATTTTCTATCGGGCTGATCTTGTGCGCCAGTCTCATTTTATTGTAGTTGGCCTGAGCTTCAGCCAGTTGAGTTTTCAGTTCTTCTGCGCTCAGATTTTTGATGTCTGCTTTTTTCATGATTCTTCAGGAAAATTAAGGTTGAACGAAATCATTAGCCACTACAAACTTGGTACGGATCGGCAGTTTCTGTGCAGCCAAACGCAAAGCTTCTTTGGCTACGTCGTAAGGCACGCCGCCTACTTCGAACATGATTCTGCCCGGCTTGACGGGAGCTACCCAGTATTCTACCGCACCTTTACCTTTACCCATACGTACTTCCGCTGGTTTCTTGGTGATAGGTTTGTCCGGGAAGATCTTGATCCAAAGTTGACCCTCTCTTTTCATATATCTTGTGGCGGCAATACGCGCAGCCTCAATCTGTCTTGCTGTGATCCAAGCACCATCTACGGCTTTGATACCGAATGTTCCGTACGCCAGCTGATGACCTCTGTGGGCATCGCCCTTCATTTTCATCTTCTGAACGCGGCGGAATTTCGTTCTTCTTGGTTGTAACATAATTAGTTGTTATTAGATGTTAGATGTAAGATGTTAGACGGAAAAATTAAATTCAGTTCTTGTAACGGAAGATCCAATTTCTAATTACTATCCTCTAACGCCTAATTAATTATTTTCTGTCGCGGGAAGGTCTTCTTCTCTCGCCACCGCCTTGGCGGTTGTTCTTTTGGTTTCCAACCAGCGCAGAAAGTTCTCTTTTACCGTAAACTTCGCCTTTCATGATCCACACTTTCACGCCCAGACGGCCGTAGCTGGTGTGTGCCTCTGCCAAATGGTAGTCGATGTCTGCACGGAAGGTAGACAACGGAATGCGTCCTTCTTTGAAAGACTCGCTACGTGCCATCTCTGCACCGTTCAGACGGCCGGAGATCATTACTTTGATTCCTTCGGCACCCATACGCATGGTAGAAGCCATCGCCATTCTTACCGCTCTTCTGTAAGACACGCGGT
>RDDY01000292.1 GCA_003852805.1 Chryseobacterium sp. | reverse complement strand
TGGATGCCGGTAAGTATGCGTGACATTTATGTTGTTAGTGATAGGCGTTGAAATTAAAAATCCAATCCGTTTGGCAATGCTCTCTTCCTGAAAATGAGAATAAGCAATGCGCCGACGGTAATGGCGCTGTCTGCAACATTGAAGACGGGTTTGAAAAACTCAAAGCTTTGTCCGCCAACAACGGGCATCCAATCGGGCCAGTTGAAGCTGAACAATGGGAAATAAAGCATATCCACCACGCAGCCGTTCATAAAATGGGAATAACCATTGCCCGGCGTAAATTGCGAGATTCCGCTGTAACCGATCCAGCGATCGATGGACGACTCATAAACCGTTCCGCTGTCGAACAGCATTCCGTAAAACATTCCGTCGATCAGGTTGCCGATGGCTCCTGCCAAGATCATGGACATGGGGATCAGCAGATAGTTGCTGGCACCCTCGCGCAGCCATTTCCTGAACAATACAATGATGCCTGCGATCAGCGCAATGCGCACCAGCGACAGCGCATATTTGCCTATCAATCCGCCGAAATGCAGTCCGTAGGCCATGCCCGGATTCTCCACAAAAACAAGCTTGAACCATGAGAAGATCTCATGGCTCTCGCCCAGCTCAAAATGCGTTTTGATATAAAATTTAGAAGCCTGATCCAGCAGCAGTACCAACATGGTTACCGCAACAACTTTCTTCATAGAAAACAGGTTTCAGAAAATAGATTTTCAGAGTGCAGGGAACAAAGTCTTTGCACCCGTCATCTATTTCTGCATATTCTTGGCTTCGATACTCAATGTGGCGTGCGGTACGGCTTTCAGTCGGTCCTTGGCAATCAGATTGCCGGTAACGCGGCACACTCCGTAGGTCTTGTTCTTGATGCGGATCAGCGCATTCTTCAGATCACGGATAAACTTCTCTTGGCGCGCGGCCAAGATGGCGTTCTGTTCTTTGCTCAGCGTCTCGGCGCCCTCTTCAAAAGCTTTGAAGGTAGGAGACGTGTCGTCTGTGCCGTTGTTTTGGTTGTTGATGAAATTCTCACGGATCAGGGCCAGATCTCTTTCTGCCTTGTCTATTTTTTCCTGTATGAGTATTCTGAATTCTTCCAGTTCCGCATCGCTGTAGCGGGCTCTTTCTTCAGTCATGATCGTTATAGTTTTAAAATGTTAATCTTAAATTCTTTCTCGTCTATTTCTGTGGCTATGCCGTCGGTCAGTTCGGGTAATATTTCCCAATCGGCAGCCAGCACCTCAGAGGATATATAATTTTTGTTCTGATTAAGTTCAGTAAGATACGGATTGTTTTCTGTCAATTGCAGTTTGATTTTATCCGTAAGCTCAAAGTTTTTATCCTTTCTCAGGTTTTGCACACGGTTGATGAATTCTCTTGCTATTCCTTCCGCGCGCAATTCGTCTGTCACTGTCAAATCCAGTGCCACGGTGATGCGTCCTTCGGTGGTTACCGTCCATCCGGGGATGTCTTTGGTGCTAACTTCCACATCATCAGCAGTAATTTCGTAACCGTGGACAAGTGTTTTTCCTTGCTGCTCCAATTCGGTGATCTGCGCAGCGTTCATATTGCTGATCTCCGCGGCCACTGTTTTCATGTCCTTACCCAGTTTCGGTCCCAGTGCTTTAAAGTTTGGTTTGATCTGTTTTACGATCAAATCTTCGGCTTCTTCGGGATCGATCAGTTGGAGCTCTTTTACGTTTACTTCTTGCTTGATCAGTTCTGCAACATCTGCAACGCGCATGGCCATCGTTTTATCCAACGCCGGAATCATCACTTTTTGCAGCGGTTGACGCACTTTCAGATTCTCCTTTTTCCTGAGCGAGAAAACCATCGAGGTGATCTGCTGTGCCAGATGCGTTTTTTCCACCAAGTCGATGTCGATGGCGGATTCATCGGCCTTGGGGAAATCTGTCAAGTGGATTGATCCTTCCTTATCTTTACCGGTTACGGCGTTCAGGTCGCGGTAAAGCTGATCCATGAAGAACGGCGCAATAGGCGCGGACAGTTTGGCTACCGTTTCCAAACAAGTGTAAAGCGTTTGGTAAGCGGAGATTTTGTCTTCGGAATAATCTCCTTTCCAGAAACGGCGACGGCAAAGGCGCACGTACCAGTTGCTCAGGTTGTCATTGACAAAACTGTTGATGGCGCGCGCCACTTTGGTCGGCTCGTAATCTTCATAGAAAGCAGTTACGTCGCGTACCAAGATGTTCAGTTCAGATAAAATCCAACGGTCGATTTCAGGACGATTTTCTACATCCTTTTCCGAATAGCTGAAACCGTCGACATTGGCGTAAAGTGCAAAGAACGAGTACGTGTTATACAGCGTGCCGAAGAATTTGCGGCGAACCTCATCGATACCGTCGAGGTCAAACTTTAGATTCTCCCACGGATTGGCATTGGAGATCATGTACCAGCGCGTAGCATCGGGGCCGTACTTTTCCAAAGTTTCAAACGGATCGATGGCATTGCCCAAGCGCTTGGACATTTTCTGACCGTTCTTATCCAAGACCAAACCGTTGGACATCACATTCTTGTACGCTACCGAATCAAAAACAGCGGTGGCAATGGCATGCAGCGTATAGAACCAGCCGCGCGTTTGGTCTACTCCCTCGGCAATAAAATCTGCGGGGAAGGCCTTGCGCTCGTCGATCAATTCCTTGTTTTCAAACGGATAATGCAGTTGCGCATACGGCATGGAGCCCGAGTCAAACCATACATCGATCAGATCGCTTTCGCGTTTCATCGGTTGGCCGCTGTCTGAAACCAAGACGATATTGTCCACAATG
This sequence comes from Chryseobacterium sp., assembly GCA_003852805.1. Classification (GTDB taxonomy): domain Bacteria; phylum Bacteroidota; class Bacteroidia; order Flavobacteriales; family Weeksellaceae; genus Elizabethkingia. The sequence goes on along the minus strand of RDDY01000292.1, from coordinate 3,928 downwards.
TTCTTGTGCAGGTCTACCTTCGCATAATTTTCCTCCGACATATCGCCGATAACAAATTCGCCAAACGGGTTGCTCTCCATGAGTCCGGCAGCTACAGATTTCTCCACCTCGTTATAAAGCTCTTCCACCGAGCCGATGATTTTTTCCTCGCGCAAATCTTCGGTTCTCCAGATCGGCAACGGTATGCCCCAGTAGCGCGATCGGGAGAGATTCCAATCGTTTACGTTCTCCAGCCAATTGGCAAAGCGGCCTTCGCCCGTGGATTTGGGTTTCCAGTTGATTTCTCTGTTCAGATCCACCAAACGGTCTTTCACGGCTGTCATCTTTACAAACCAAGAGTCGAGCGGATAATAAAGAACGGGTCTGTCGGTGCGCCAGCAATGCGGATAGCTGTGCACGTATTTTTCTACTTTAAAGGCTTTGTTCTCGGTCTTCAGTAGAATGGCTAATTCAACATCCCAAGATTTTTCAGGTGCTTCATCGGCCGCGTAGTATTCGCTTTTGATAAACTTCCCCGCGAAGGTTTCGGGAACTTTTTCTCCGTCCAAGAATTTCCCTGTCAGATCAACCAGCGGAACAAGATTTCCATTTTCGTCATTTACCAACATCGGCGGTATGCCGTTCTCCTTGGCCACACGGGCGTCGTCTGCACCAAAAGTAGGCGCGGTATGCACAACGCCGGTTCCGTCCTCGGTGGTTACAAAGTCGCCCGTAATCACGCGGAAAGCTTTCTCGGGATTCTCTGCCGGCAAGAACCAAGGAACCAATTGTTCGTATTCGGTTCCGGCCAATTCCGAGCCTTTGAATTCATTCAATACCCGGTAAGGAATCTTTTTGTCTTCAGGCTTGAAGTTTGCAACATCATCCTCTGTTCCTGCAAAATATTTTTTCCCGAAATTCTTCTCCAATAAAACCTTAGCCAAGATGATGTTGATCGGCTCAAATGTGTATTGATTAAACGTTTTTACCAATACGTAATCTATATCTGCGCCTACGGTAAGTGCGGTGTTTGACGGCAATGTCCACGGCGTGGTGGTCCAAGCCAAGATGTGAACGGGCAGATCGGCCGACAGCATATTCTTCAGCTGATCCGACAATTCCTTAATCTTGAACTGTGCCACTACCGTTGTGTCCGAGACGTCGCGGTAGGTTCCGGGCTGGTTCAGTTCGTGGGAAGACAGACCCGTTCCCGCAGCCGGAGAATACGGCTGAATGGTGTAGCCTTTGTACAGCAGATTCTTATTGTACAACTGTTTCAGCAGCCACCAAACCGTTTCCATGTATTTCGGCTCGTAGGTTACGTACGGATCTTTCAGATCTACCCAGTAACCGATTTTTTCGGTCAGTTCGTTCCAAACGTCGGTGTAGCGCATCACAGCGTTCTTGCAGGCGTGGTTGTATTCTTCCACCGATATCTTGGTGCCGATGTCTTCCTTGGTAATGCCCAACTCTTTTTCGACACCCAACTCCACGGGCAGGCCGTGTGTGTCCCAACCTGCCTTGCGGAAAACCTGCTTGCCGTTCTGGGTTTGGAAACGGCAGAAAATATCTTTCAAGCTCCGCGCCATAACATGGTGAATGCCGGGCATTCCGTTGGCCGACGGCGGACCTTCGTAGAAAACATATTCAGGTTGTCCGTTGCGGTTGCTGACGGATTTCCGGAAAGTGTCGTCGGTTTGCCAAAAGGCGGCCACCCGATTTGCAATTTCGTTGAGGTTTAGTTGTTTATATTCGGGAAAACGCTTGGTCGGACTCAAGGTGGTTTGTGGTTTTTAGGTTGAATAAAAATAAGTTTGCGAATATAGTGATTTTTACAAAATTTTTGTTAAGGAAGTCACTATATATTTATGGTACCGATTTGGCTGCGTCTTCACCGAGTCATAGAATTTTCGTACTATCCAGTGAAAGCTGCGGAATGACTCACCGCCGGCATTCCGAAATATATTCTACTTTTGCAAAAATTTAAAACAGAGTAATGGCTAAAAATCTCGTGATTGTGGAGTCGCCGGCAAAGGCGAAGACGATACAGAAGTACTTGGGAAAAGATTTCCAAGTGACTTCCAGCATGGGCCACATCCGTGATTTGCCCAAGAAAGGGATGGGGATTGACTTGTCAACCTTTTCTCCCGAATATGAGGTTTCACCGGACAAGCGCAAACTGGTGACCGAACTGAAGTCCAAAGTAAAAACGGCCGATACCGTTTGGTTGGCTTCCGACGAAGACCGCGAAGGGGAAGCCATCGCATGGCATCTGGCCGAAGAGCTGAAACTGAAACCCGAAAACACGCGAAGAATCGTTTTTCATGAAATCACGAAAAACGCTATTCTGAAAGCGGTTGAAAATCCTCGGAATATTGATACGAACCTTGTAAATGCGCAGCAGGCACGGCGCGTCTTGGACCGAATCGTAGGCTTTGAAATGTCGCCGGTGTTGTGGAAAAAAGTCCGTCCGGGTTTATCTGCCGGCCGCGTTCAGAGTGTGGCGGTCCGTTTGGTGGTAGAGCGCGAAAAAGAAATCCGCGCTTTTGAGCCCGTGCCGTCGTACCGTGTAACAGGGTCTTTCTTGAACAACACCCAGCAGGAAATCTTGGCCAAGGTCAAGAAAGACTTTAACAAAGAAGAAGAGGCGCAATCGTTCTTGGAAAATTGCACCACCACGGATTTCCGTGTTCTGAATGTCGAGACAAAGCCGGGCAGCCGCTCGGCGTCTGCGCCGTTTACCACTTCTACTTTGCAGCAGGAGGCGAGCAACCGCCTCGGTTATGGCGTCAGCGCCACCATGCGCGTGGCACAGCGGCTGTATGAAGAGGGTTACATTACTTATATGCGTACCGATTCGGTCAACCTTTCGCAAGAAGCCATCAATGGAGCAAAGGCACAGATCATCCGCGAATACGGAGAAGAATATTCCAAACCGAGAAATTATACCACGAAGGCATCGTCTGCACAAGAAGCGCACGAGGCGATTCGCCCGACGGATTTCGGCGTGAAAAACGTCGGCGATGCACAACTCAATCGGCTGTATCAGCTGATTTACCGTCGTACCTTGGCGTCGCAGATGGAAAATGCGAAGATCGAAAAAACACTTATCGAAATCGGTGACGAAAAACTCGTTCCTCACTTTGAAGCACAAGGGGAGGTAATTGTTTTCGACGGTTTCCTGCGTGCCTACGGCATAACCAAGGAAGACGATGACGACGGCGAAAACGACAGCAAGATTCTGCCAAAAGTAAAAGTAGGCGAAAAGCTCACTTATTCTAAGATAGAAGCAACCGAAAGATTCTCGCGTCCGCCCGCTCGCTACACAGAGGCGGCGCTTGTCAGGAAGTTGGAAGAATTGGGAATCGGCCGACCTTCCACCTATGCGCCTACCATCCAAACCATTCAGAACCGTGAATATGTGGAGAAGAGCGAGCTGGAGCCGCAGACACGCGAGATTCTGAAACTGACCTTGCAAAAGGGCGACATCAAAAAAGAAATCTTAGAAGAGAAGTTTGGCGGCGACAAGAATAAATTTGTTCCGACCGACATAGGAATTGTGGTCAACGATTTCTTGATGGAGAACTTCCACGAGATTTTGGACTACGGCTTTACCGCCAAGGTCGAGCAGGACTTTGACGACATTGCCAGCGGCGAGGAAAAATGGAAAGAGACGCTTCGTGTTTTTTACGATGATTTCCACCCGAGGATAGAGGAAGTGGAAGAGCACGCAAGCAGAGCCACCGGAGAGCGTCTGTTGGGCGTGGACCCCAAGTCGGGCAAGAATGTTTACGCACGTATCGGCCGTTTCGGACCGATGGTGCAGATCGGTGAAACGGATTCAGAAGAGAAACCGTCGTTTGCGTCGTTGATGCAGAACCAACACATCGATACCCTTAGTTTAGAAGAAGCGCTGGAATTGTTCAAGATTCCGTTTGACCTTTCGCCT
>RDDY01000024.1 GCA_003852805.1 Chryseobacterium sp. | reverse complement strand
AGACGAATTTTATCGTCGAGGATTTCGATTTTTTTGTCGCGGTACAATCCGCCGATGGCTTTTTTAAAATTCTTTTTGCTCATTTGGATTTCGGCCTTTATTTCCTCCGGCGAGGATTGATCGGACAAATACAGCAAACCGTAGCTTTCTTCCAGCTTATCCAGAATCTTTTGTTTATAGATATCGATATTTTCAAAACCCGTCGGCTGCAATGTCACATCTATTTTTCCGTCTTCACGTATACTTTTGATGTAGCCTGACTCCTGAGAGAGCGGGTAAACTTTTTTATAAACATCCGATGAATAAATCAATCCGATGTATTTCTGATTGATAATGACGTTCCAACCCAATTCGGTTTCATTCATCATGATGAGATTGACCTTGTCACCGACAGAAAACGGTACGTTTTCATATTGTGGATTTCGCTTGAACTTGGTTGTGCCGGTAATTAAACCGGTTTCCTCGTCCACGTAAACATAGACGATATAACGCTTGCCCTCCTCGATTTTGGATTTTTGCTGTTTGTACGGAACAAACAGATCTTTAATGATTCCCCAGTCCATAAACGCGCCGGCGGGCAAGGTCTGCATACAGGTCATCACGGCAAATTCTCCGGCCTGCGCCAACGGCATTTCGGTTGTGGCCTTCAGGCTTCGATCGTTGTCCTGATAAACAAAAACTTCTATTTCGTCACCGACAGATTTTTCGTCGTCGGTAAATATTTTGGGAAGAAGTGCAATTTGGTCGTCATTATCTTCCAAAATCCATCCGTCGGCTCTTTTTTCCTTTATGTGTAGGCGTTGTATCTGTGCGAGTTTCATCAATAGTTAATCTGCGTATAAAAATAACAAAAAAACCTCCCTTTTGACGGGAGGTTGCATCCAAATTATTGAATGATTATTCTTTAACGATTTTCTGTACGTGTACTTTACCGTCAGACAGTTTCGCTTTCAGAATGTAAACACCTTTCGCCATTGAAGATACATCTACTGATGATTTGCTTCTGGCGTCAGATGATTTAACAACTTTTCCGGAAGCATCGATGATTTGGAATGAGTCTACAGAAAGTCCTTTGGATACGCCGAAGTTAAGAGTTTCGCGAACCGGGTTTGGATAAATTTTTACATCCTGAGAGTTCAGCACTTCTACTGTCCCCATGCCCGTGGTACCCACTACGCTGATCACCCATTGTGCGGAAGCAAAACCGTTGAGAGCACCGGTACCCGTTGCAATAGGATTCATAATGCCACAACCTTCAGATTTCAGGTAAGAAGGCGCGGTTTGTCCCGCTGCGTTGGTACCGAAATAAAACACTTGAACTTCATCTTGACCATCGTGGAAGAATTCCGTTACCAGCGTAGCCCCCGCAGGAACCACTTGGTTGGTGGTTGCGCTGACTACCGTACCTACGTCGGCAGGAGAAATTGTCTTAGTGAAAGATTTCAGCAAAGACTTCGTGCCCGCAGGATAGGTGCCGCTTGTTTGGTTGTACAAGTTGATGGTTACAGGCAGCGTAGTAGAGGCTGTCTGCACACCGAAACGGACTTCAGTCACGGTGAAATCACCGGTAACACCGTAGTTGGAAAGCTTGAAAGCTCTTGAATAGTAGTTGTCCGATGTGTAACCGCCCGCATTGTTACCGCAAGCTACAGAACCGTTTGCGCTAACGCTGTTCGGATCGTTGGATTGTGTTACGGTAGTGCTCTGTGAAAAGCCTGTTGCGGCAAAAGCAACAACTGCCAAAGAAGTAATAATTTTTCTCATGATAGAAATTTTAAAGGTTTAACAGTGTAAATATAGCAATAATTTTGAATTGAAAATGGGAATATCAAATTTTTTGCCAAATGTTTTGGATGGGAGAATCTGTTATTTCCGATAAAAACTGCCAATTCCACCATAGCAATTGCCTGCATATATAAAGTACCTAATTGCTTTGGAAAAACATCCGTTGACGGTGGAGAGTTGATTTCAAATGTAAAGCCGCAACTCTTTTAGAGTTGCGGCTTTACAATGTAGCCCCATGAGGAATCGAACCTCAACCTAAAGAACCGGAATCTTTAATTCTATCCATTAAACTATAGGGCCGCCGGCGGTTAGAACTCTAACCGTACACCTCCCAGGACCTGTGCTCCCAAAACCTTGTAGCCAAGGTAATGCTCATACGACTTACCCAAGAGATTGTTTCCGAGTGCAAAAATACTGAAATTTTTGTGAACCTTGAAAGAGGCTGAGAGATTGAGATCCGTATAACCGGGAACGGTTGTTTCTGCAATATCGCTCACATGGTAAAGCGTCTCGGTTAACCGATCTACCGTAAATGCATTTGCCTTTCGGCTACCCACAAAAATGGCATCCAAGCCCAATTCCAATTTACGGTTGAACAGGCTGAAATTGGCTCCTATATTTCCTTCTATAACCGGTTTGTAATAAGCGGCGTGCAAATGTTCTAATTTAAAGCTTCGGTAATGCAATCCGCCGTTCAAGGCCAGGTTTTCAAGCGGGAAGTATTGCAAGCTCGCCTTAACATCGTTCACATCGCCGTTGTCGTAAACTATTTGGAAGGTATTCAGATAATCATAAGCATTGTGCGCAGTCGTTGCATCGCCATTGTAGTGATCGCTCGACAGGAAGAAAGGCATATCATTCTTCTTGGCAAAACCGGCGCTGACGTCATATTTGAAGACGCGCTCTACATCGCCTTTAATGCCGACAAAAAAACGGTACTTGGTCTCCGTGGGGCGAATCATTTGGTCTGACAACAGATACGGATTCTGTTTTAGGAAACCGGCGTAAGAATTAAACTCGAATCCGCCCGCAGCTCCACCATAAAAGCTCAGATTTTCCGATGCGGCAAGTTGCAATTCTGCTATGGGCGAAAACTTATTGTGGTCCGGTTTGTCACCGTTGGCCAAGACAGAACTGTTGTCGAGGTTGACGAAATCATATTGAATCCCCAGCCTCAAAGAGTGTTCGCCTTTGTAAAATGCAATCGTCGGCGTTGCAGAGATACCGAAAGCTTTTGATTGATTTTTATCCAAAATATCAAATTTGGTATCGACATTTTGCAGACGAAGACCCAAATCGGCGTTCAATTTTATACCCGAGTCGCCCGACGCAATATTCAATCCATGCTTGCCCAAATTCAGACCCAAGTCTACCGCATTCTCTTTTGCTCCGAAATGGTCGTTCAAGAACGAAGTCTTCACCGTAGCGTCATTCAGATAATTGTTGGAATAAAAATCGTAAAACGCATTGACACCGAAACGGTTGTAAGACTGTTTCAGATCTCCGATGGGTTGCAGCGCGGCATCGGGCTCATAAATGCCGTAATAGTTGTACGCGTTGATGTCGGCTTCCGCATTGATATTCAGCTTGCCGTTTGTGCCGTAATCGGTAAGGTACAGCGCAAGATTGGTGTTTTGCTGTTTGGAATCCCATCGGTATTCTTTTTTAAGACCTTCTGTCGAAAGATGGTGCACATCTACCCCAACCTGCGTATCGGGTTGCAGCATATGGCTGATGTGGCCATCTACCAAGAATTTGCTGTAATTGCCGTAACCGATTCTGAAATAATTATTGGAATGATAATCGTCAAACCGCGGCGAAATATCGCTGCCCTCTATCGGCGATGGTCGGAAGTCCGATACCGGCGGCACATTGACAATGCTGTAGCTCGGTGATTCTTTTTCTTTCAGATAATCCTTGTCGGTCTGTGCCTCCGTTTTCTTTTTCTCGATTCTGCGCAATTCGGGTTCGCGTTTGCGGTCCAAAATCAGCTTCTCTTCTTTGATTTGAGCGTTCAGTGCACTTGTACCTACTGTGAAAAACAGGCCCAGCAGACCGATATAATTAAATGTTCTCTTCATTTCTTTCTAACAATAAAAGGGCAAAAGCCTGTTATTTCTTAATTCGGTTTTTTACGGCGCGTGCCTCGGCCACCACTTCGGGATATTCTTGATAGTTGGCAATAATTTGGTCTGCCGTGTACGAAGCCTGATAACGGTCGCCGAGTGCCAAATAGTTCTGAGCCATCAGCACCAACGCGCGTGCGCCCCACAGTTGCTCGGACGAGTAATTGTTTGCCAAGCGAAAGATGGTTTCATTGCTCGACTTATAAGCTTTTGATTTGTTTTGATAAAAGGCTTTTGCATACAGCGCTTCGGCTGCCACGGTAGGATTTCCCGATTTTTCCAAGGCAGCGTAGGCCGTTTTGGCAGCGTTGTCGTTTCCTTTTTGCATTTGACTGCGTGCTTTGATCAGACGCGCTTGCTCTGCCGTGCCTGCGGTTGGCGATGGATTTTTCAGGATTTCATCGGCCAGCTTTTCGGCTTCAGACAAACGATTGGTATCGGCATAAATGCGCATCAGCTCGTTTTGAGCGTAACTGCGGATACTCGTGTTTTGAGAATTTGCCACACTCTTCAAATACTTCTCTGCCTCCGTCTTGTTGTTTTGCGCCTGATAGATTTGCGCTATTCTAACGGCGGCATCTTCTCGGTAATCGTTGTAGACCGCCGCAATCTCTTGTAAAGCCAACAACGCTTTGGTGTACTCTTTTGTTTGGAAGTAGCTGTCGCCCAACTGATATTGTGCTTGGTAGTAGTCCTCGCCTGTCGGGTGCTGCGTCAGATATTTCTCGAAATACGGCGCCGCCTTCGCGTATTCTCTTTTTGCGTACAGTTGCTGCCCCGCAGTAAGGTTCAGTTCGTCGATATCGGCACGGTTCAGGTTGACACCAATGCTCTGTGCAAACTGCTGATAACCGTTCATGTCGGCATTTTTCATAAACATCGGGCGGGCCGCCTGCACTATCTTTTCCGCATAGGCGGTTCCGCGGTATTTGTTGCCAAGGTTTCGCAGTTCGGTCAGCGCCTTGGTTGTATTGCCTTGATCGTTAAAGTTTTGAGCACGGTAGATTTCTGCACGCGCAACCAAATCGGCATCGGTGGCGGTTTTTATCACTCGGTCCAAATAGTCGTTGCTTTCTGCATAACGCCCTGTGACGGCATAAGCGGTTGCTATTTCGTACTGAGCATCGTCTCGGTATTCGCTTGTTTTGTATTGGTTGAGCAGATTCTTCAACTCCGCAATCTTCGCATCGGCATCGCCTTTGAAACCTAATGACATCGCTTTTTGGAACAGCGTATAGTCAGATGCTTCGGCATTGTTGCCGTATAGTGCAATGGCCTCACTCAGCTCATTGTTGGCGTAATGCGTGTCGGCCAAACGAAGTTCGGCATCGGCCTTAAACTCGGCAGAAGGATTGCGCAGGTATTCCTTGAAATACTTTTGCGCAAGATCATAGTTGCGGTTTTTGAAATAAGCATAAGCCAAGTCGTACGGCAATTGTTGTTTCTCTTTAAAATCCGCTCCGCTTTGCATCAGTTTCAGATAACTCTCGATGGCCGACGGATAATCACCGATCTTATATTGGCTCTGCGCCATCCAGTAGAGCGCACGGGCATTGGTCTCACGGTTGATGTTGTACTTCAACGATTGCTCAAACAGATTTTCAGCATCATGGAAATTCCCTTTGTTGAATTCTTCCGCGCCCAATAGGAAAGCAGATTCCTGCTCGATCTTTTGCATCTCGCCGGATTTGACACCGATTTTCTTCAACGCATCCAACGTTTCTTTGTAGTTGCCGGAATACAAGTAGGATTTGACCAAAAGCGAACGCATCTCTGTGGAACCTGCGGTGTTGCCGTACTTGGTGATGTAAGCTTGTATAACCGCAGACGGCGACTCGAACGGATTGCCGATATCGTACGACAGTTTTGCGTATTGCTCGTGCGCCTGTCTCTGTACCGAGGCATCATAGCTCATCATAGAAGCAGACCGAAACGCGGACAGCGCTTCTTGCTTCCTGCCTGTTTCCAAATAAGCATTGCCCAGTTGATAATAAGCGTTTTGCGCCAAAGCAGAATTGTTGTTGATGAGTTGATTATAATAACCGACCGCTTCCTCGTATTTGCGCAGTTGAGCCGCCACATATCCCATTTCGTACAGGTCGTTCTCCGACGGTGATGCTTTAGCATCGACATAGGCTTTCAGGTGCGGATAAGCATCGGCATACTTCTTCTGCATGAAATAAGATTCGCCGATGATTTTATGCAGTTCGGCGCGGGCTTCGGCAGATAGATCGGTATCCAGCAATTGTGTGCCTTCTGAAATGGCGCTCGCATAATCTCGCTCGCTGAAATACATCTGCACATAATAAGGCTTCACCAACCGAGCGAAGCGCGGATTGTCGCGTACTTCATCAAAGTAACGGAATGCCGTCTGATTGTCGCCCTGCGCATAATGCAAATGAGCAAGCATATAGGCGCTGTCAGACTTATCTTCTGCGTTGTTATACGCTTCTTGTAGGGCTTCCATTGCGCCGGCATCATCGCCCGTCATGAATTTGGCGTACCCCAATTTCAAAACATATTCGGTGTTTTCTTTGCGGCTCAGTTGATATTGGTTGACACGCTTCAGCGTTTCCAACGCGTTGGGGAAATCTTTCTTGGCCAAATAATAATCTGCCAGCGGCCCGTTGGCCAATGCAAAATAAGCACTGTTGGGATATTCGCGCGTGAACGCTTCCAAACCTTCTTCGGCGTGTTGCTGCTGCAAAATAACGCCAATAATTTGGGTAAAGAAAAGGCTTGCTTCCTTGCGGGATTGGTTCAGGCTGTTGTTGTAGAAATATTGTCGAGCAAATTCATACTGCGCGGGGCGG
>RDDY01000180.1 GCA_003852805.1 Chryseobacterium sp. | reverse complement strand
CCCGAGGTACCGAAAGGTCATCCGTCGTTCGGTCACATGATGCTTAATTTCAGTGCCAACCTTTTGGGACTCGACAATGCCGCAACGCCTTTCGGCCTGCGTGCCATGGAAAGTCTGCAATCACTGAACCCGAGCAAAGATACGGCGAGCAATGCACAGATAATGTTCCTCTGTTTGCATGCCAGCGGCTTAACCCTGATTCCGGTTTCCATCATCGCCATCCGCGCGTCCATGGGGTCCCATACGCCTACGGATATTTTTCTGCCTTGCCTTATTGCAACCTTTGCTGCTACCATGGCCGCGCTGATTATAGTGTCGGTTAAGCAGCGCATTAATTTATTGCAGCCTGTGGTATTGGCTTATGTGGGCGGCATCTCCGCACTTCTGGCGTTGCTGGTTCTGTACTTGGTTCAATTAAATAAGGAAGGCTTGGACCAATTCAGCAAACTGTTGAGCAACGGTCTGATCTTACTCATTTTCTTGTTGATTGTCCTAGGCGGAATTTATAAGAAGATCAACATCTTTGATGCTTTTATCGACGGCGCAAAGGACGGCTTTACCACCTGCGTAAAGATCATTCCGTACCTGGTGGGCATACTGATTGCCATTTCGCTTTTGCGCACCAGCGGCGTTTTCGAGATGGTTATCGACGGCATGAAGTGGCTGGCCGACCTCAGCAATATGGACACACGCTTTGTCGACGGCCTGCCCACGGCGCTTATCAAACCCTTGAGCGGCTCAGGCGCGCGCGGAATGATGGTCGATGCCATGCAGACCTTCGGTCCGGACAGTTTCCAAGGGAGATTGTCGGCCGTGCTTCAGGGCAGTTCAGACACCACTTTTTATGTGGTTGCCGTTTACTTTGGTGCGGTGGCCATCCGCAATACGCGCTATACGGTGGGTGCCATGTTGCTGGCAGACTTGGTCGGGGTTATCACTTCTATTTTGCTGGCGTACTGGTTTTTCGGTTAAATGATGCAAATGAGAATGTACCACGAGGAGCAGGATTTTAACAAGCTTTCGTTTGTAAGCGCGGAAGTGCAAGGGACGGAATTCAATCTTTGCCGATTTGACAATTGCGACTTTTCCGATTGTGCGTTTCACGAAACCATTTTCACCGACTGCGAGTTTTCCAACTGCAATTTTACTTCGGTTGATTTGGCAGATTGCGCCCTGAAAAATGTACGTTTTGCAGATTGCAAAATGCTTGGTTTGGATTTTACCGGTTGCCGGGACTTTTTATTTAAAGCGAACTTTGATAACTGTCGGTTGGATTATTCCGTCTTATCGGGAAAAGATCTGCGAAAGACTTCGTTCAAGGGCTGTTCTTTGCTTCAGGCAGATTTTACCGATTGCAATCTCTCCGCGGCCGTATTCACTTCTGCCCGCCTTGACGGAGCGGTATTTGTCGCCTGTAATTTGGAGAAAGCAGATTTCAGGTCGGCGCTCGGATATGAGATCGATCCCGATAAAAACCGACTGAAAAACGCCCGTTTTTCTGCAGACGGTCTCGGCGGCCTTTTGACTAAATACGAAATTAAAATCGACTGAATATGATACAAGATAAAGACTTCACTCTGCGGCTGGTGCGCCAACTGTCTCAGGCGCTTGAAAAACTATTGTTGGGCAAGCCCGAAGAAAGCCTGATGCAAAAGGAATTGGATTTTGACAGTCTGATGAAAGATATCTTTAAAATCGATTTCTCTGAGCTCCGCGCTTTGTCTGCGGACGAAATCTCTTCCAAGGTCGATGCATTGGAACAGAAAAACCACGCGGATTATTATGAAATGCTGGGCAACCTGTTCTTCTACCATTATAAGCAAAACCGCAAATGGGAAGACGGGCATAAAGCAAAAATTTTCTATGAAAAGTACCTGCACATAAGCGGTATCTTTGCCATGCCTGTTATTTCGCGCATCAATGAATTGCGCAAAGCCACTGAGGGTCTGTAACAATCCGGTACTTTTCGGGTCTAATCAATAAAGCTCTCGGTATGAAAAAACTTTGTTCACTGTTCTTCGGTTTGGCCGTTCTGGGTCTGCATGCTCAAAAAAAATGGTCGTTGCGCGAGTGCGTGGTTTATGCAATGAAGAACAACCTGCAAGTGATACAAAGCGATTTTAACCGTCAACTGCAGGAGAAGAATTTGGATATCGCCAAGCGCGATTATCTGCCGAGCGTTTCTGCCACCCTCAGCAATTCGGCCAACTTTGGTCAGTCTCAGGATGTTTTTGGGACCATTCGCCGAAATGACAATTTCAACAACAACACAGGCATCGGCGCAAATATTTTGGTTTTCAACAACGGGCGACTGGAGAAAACCGTCCGCAAAACCGAGTTCGATGTAGAAGCAAGCGTATACGACACCGAGACCGTCAAGAACAACATTGCGCTGCAAATTGCCCAACAGTATCTGAATGTCTTGCTCAACCGCGAGATTGCCGCCATTGCAAAAAGTGCCGCCGACAACGCCGAGCAACTTTTCCGCCGCGCCAAAATCACCACCGAGGCGGGCACCACGCCGCTCACTTCCCAATACGAAGCCCAAGCCACATGGGCGCGCGAACGTCTGAATTTGCAAAAGGCAGAGATAAATACCGAGCGTTCTTTGTTTGCTTTGGCGCAATTGCTTCGCCTGCCCGATTACCGAGACTTTGATGTGGAAGATGTGGTAATTGACGAACTGCCCGATCAGCCGCTTTCCCACGAAGCAGCCATTGAGGCGGCTTATGAAACCCAGCCTCAGATAAAAGCGGCAACGGCGCGCATTCGTGCGGCAGAACAGCAGATAAAAGTAACCGAAACTTTATTTTGGCCCACAGTTACGGCCAATGCCGGCTTCGGAAGCTTTTATTTTAAGTCGCTGGCTTACGGCGGAGATCAGCCGTTTTACAACCAATACAAAGACAACTTCTCACAGCAATTGGGCCTTAATGCAAACATCCCGATTTTCAATAAAGGGATCACGCGCTTGCAGGTAGAGCAATCCAAAATTGCCGAAGCGCAGCAGCGCGTAGGTCTGGAATCTGAGAAACAGCAGTTGCGCGAGAATGTGCAGCTTGCACTCTTCGATGCCAACGCCAATTATGAGGCGTACAGAACCGCGTTGGAAGCCGAAGAAAGCAGTCGCCTCGCGCTGGACTTTGCCGAGAAAAGCTACGCCGCAGGCCGCTCTACGGTTTATGATTTGGACTTGGCGCGGAATAATCTGGTAAACGCCCAAAGCTCTGTGGCTCAGGCAAAATATAATTATCTTTTCAGCGTTAAACTTTTGAATTTCTACCAAGGAATCCCATTAAGTTTATAGACATTGACCACACAACTTCTCGAAAAACATATGCCCGAGGGAGCCATCGGCTTTATACGCAATTGGCTGAAACCCTACCGCTGCGCCGTGCGCATCACCAAAGCGCGCGAGAGCAAACTCGGTGATTACCGCGCAGAGTTTGACGGCAGCCATTCCATTTCCGTCAACGGTGACCTTGCGCCGCAATTATTCTTTTTTGTGCTTACGCATGAGATTGCTCATCTTATAGCTTTCACGTCCACCAAAAAGCGCATCCGGCCGCACGGTAGCGAATGGAAAGAAGCTTACAAAAAACTGCTTTTGGAAAGCTTGGAAATCTACCAAGAAGACTTCCGTCCGTTGGTTTTGGTGTATGCCGCAGCGCCTAAAGCAAATTACGTTTCCAATCCCGATATCGTCCGTTATTTTCAGGAAAGCGACGGCAATTTTTTCTTGGAAGACCTGCCCGAGGGCAGCACTTTCCTGTTTCGTGATGAGCCTTACCACATGCAGCAACGCCTCAAAAAACGCTATATTTGTAAACACCTGCGTACAGGGGTTTCCTACTATTTCAAGGCTTGTACGCGCGTGGCAAAACATACCGAATGAACAACAGCAATTACTACTGCGTCATTATGGCAGGCGGCGTAGGCAGCCGTTTTTGGCCATTGAGTACTTCTAAATTCCCGAAGCAGTTTCAAGATATACTGGGTGTCGGTCGCACCATGATTCAGCAGACCTTTGACAGAGTAAGTCCGCTCATAAAACCCGAAAACATCTTTGTCATCACCAGCAGAGAGCACATGCCCGTTGCAGCACAGCAGCTCCCCGAGCTTCCCGCAGAAAATATTGTGGGCGAGCCGATGATGAAGAATACCGCGGCGTGCAATCTGTATATGGCGAAGAAGATAAAAGACATCAACCCCGATGCGGTTATCTTGGTAACGCCGTCAGACCATTTGGTCACAAAAGAGGAAACTTTCCGAAAGAAAATAAATCTTGCGCTGGACGAGGCGGCAAAGAACGATATCTTGGTAACCATCGGCATCACGCCCACGCGTCCGGAGACAGGCTACGGTTACATTCAGTTCGTGCAAGGAGATTCAGAAATATCTGCGGTCAAGACTTTTACCGAAAAACCCGACTTGGAAATCGCAAAGACTTTCTTGGAGTCGGGTGAGTTTCTGTGGAATGCGGGAATATTTGTCTGGAGCGCGAAGTGTATCGTGGAAAGCTTCAAGAAATATCTGCCCGAAATGGAGCAGAGTTTTGAGGAATGCAAGTTCAACACGACAGAGGAAGCGGTCTGTATCGACCGTATCTATCCTCAGGTCAACAAAGTCTCCATCGACAACGGAATAATGGAAAAGGCCGAAAATGTCTTTGTCATTCCCGCAGATCTGGGGTGGAGCGACTTGGGCACTTGGACGTCGGTCTACGAGAATTCTGAGAAAGACGAAGAAATGAATGCCGACAACGGCCGTTATCTGCTGCATTACAATTCGTCGGGCAACATCATCCACATCAAAAACCGCAATAAAGCGGTAATTGTAGACGGCTTGCAAGACTATATCTTGGTAGATACGGACAAAGCCTTAATCGTCTGCCCGCGCGCCAATGACCAGCTCATCAAGGAATATGTCAGCGATCTGCGCACCATAAAAAAAGGCGAAAAATTTGTCTGAAGCCGTATTTACCGGCTTCTCGCTTTCTAAACGATTTATTGCTATTTTTACGGGAAACATCCCGATATGTTGGTAAAAGTTTACGGAAGCGCCATCCAGGGTGTCACGGCTCAGACCATTACGGTGGAGGTCAATATCGATACAGGCATCGGTTATCATTTGGTGGGCTTGCCCGATAATGCCATTAAGGAAAGTAGCCACCGCATCTCTGCGGCTCTGAAAAATGTCGGGTACAAATTGCCCGGTAAGAAGATCACAATCAATATGGCGCCCGCCGATTTGCGGAAAGAAGGTTCGGCCTATGACTTAACCATCGCTATGGGAATTTTAGCGGCGGACAATCTGATTAAGGCCGACGGCTTGCAGGATTATATCATCATGGGTGAACTCTCGCTGGACGGCGGTCTGCAACCCATCCGCGGAGTTTTGCCCATCGCCATACAAGCGCGCGAGGAAGGCTTCAAAGGAATCATCCTGCCCAAACAAAACACCCGCGAAGCCGCCATTGTCAATAATCTGGAGGTTTACGGTGTGGAAAACATCAGCGAGGTCATCGGTTTCTTCGACCGTGGCGAGCCGCTGGAGCGCACCGTGATAGACACCCGCAAAGAATTCCAAGACAAGATCTACGATTTCCCGTTTGATTTCTCTGAAGTGAAAGGACAGGAAACCGCCAAGCGCGCTATGGAAGTAGCGGCGGCAGGCGGGCACAACATCATCTTGATCGGGCCGCCCGGCAGCGGCAAGACGATGCTGGCCAAGCGCATCCCGGGCATTCTGCCGCCGCTTACTTTGCGCGAAGCTTTGGAAACCACCAAGATACACTCCGTAGCGGGAAAGATGGGCGCGGAGACTTCGCTCATGACCGTTCGGCCGTTTCGCTCGCCGCACCATACCATTTCAGATGTTGCGCTCGTGGGAGGCGGCAGTTATCCGCAGCCCGGCGAGATTTCTTTGGCGCACAACGGTGTACTGTTCTTGGACGAAATGCCCGAATTCAAACGAACGGTGCTGGAGGTAATGCGTCAGCCGTTGGAGGATCGCGAGGTTACCATATCGCGTGCGCGCTTCACAGTGGCCTATCCCGCCAGTTTTATGTTGGTGGCCAGCATGAACCCTAGCCCGTCCGGCTATTTCCCCGACGACCCCAACAATACCTCTTCTGCGCAGGAGATGCAACGGTACATGAACAAATTGTCGGGACCGTTGCTGGACCGCATCGACATTCATATCGAAGTTCAAAAGGTGGAATTCGACCAATTGACCGACCGCCGCAAGGGCGAAGAGAGCAGCCACATCCGCGACCGCGTAATGCGCGCCCGAGAACGGCAGACCCATCGTTATGCAGATGGCACCATCAATTACAACGCGCAGATGGGTCCGAGAGAAATTGAAAAATACTGTGAGCTGGACGCAACCTCTCAAGCGCTCATCAAAACCGCGATGGAAAAATTGGGTCTTTCCGCCCGCGCGTACGACCGCATCCTGAAAGTAGCGCGCACCATCGCAGACCTGGATGGAGAAGATTCCATTAACAGTGCGCACATCTCGGAAGCGATACAATACAGAAGTCTGGACAGGGAGTTTTGGAATGCGTAGTATCGCGCGTTGTGCCAGGAATTTAAATGAGTGTGGCTAATATTGTTTCGGCTATAATATCGCCTCTTAAAACGGTGATCGGGTTCTATTTAAACATAATCCAGATGAGGAAAATTGAATTGGCGATGATCATTACGGTAGCGCTCTCATTTCATTCTTGCAAAGAGAGCGGCGA
>RDDY01000216.1 GCA_003852805.1 Chryseobacterium sp. | reverse complement strand
TATACACGCCTTTGGAAAGTGAGGCGGTATTGATTTTGGTGACCGGGTTTTTGGTTTTAAGGTACTGCAGCTGTTTGCCGCTCAGGTCATAGAGAGCCAGTTCGGCCTCTTCGAAGTCCAAACCTATTTCCACATAGCAGTAGTCCTTTACGGGATTGGGGTAGACTCTGATGTCTTGTTTTTCCACCAAAGCTTCCAGAAGGCTGTCGCCTGTCTTGATGATTTTCCAATTCTCGGCGCCGGTCTCCGCCGTTGCGGTGCCGGCCAAAAGATAGTAGCCGTCGGCGGTAAGCCTTGCCGCGCTCAGCCGCTCCTTCTTCTTTCGGCTCTTGCCCTCCTCGTACCGCAGCCACTGCTCTTCGCCTTGGGTGTCCAGGTACAGTATCCAAAAAGTCTCGTCTCCTTTTGCCGCTTTCCCTTCGCCGCGGCTGTAGCCGCCCACAAGGAAGCCTTTGGTCCTTCCGTCCTTACCGCGTACGGTCTGCAGGCTCATCGGCAGATCGTGCGTACCCGGAGCGTAGCTCTTCTGCCAAAGTTCCTCCCCCTCCTCGTTCAGGGCTATGGCCCAAAGTGCGGCGGCGTCTTTTTTTACGGCAACCGTCTTGTTCCCCGACTCGCCCGAGCGGCTCTCTCCGATCACCAGATAGCCGCTGTCGCCGTGTGCAAGTTTCCGGATATGGTCGTCGCCGCTGCCGCCGAAGCTTTTCTGCCACTGCAGGTTCAGGTCCTTGTCCAACTTCACCAGCCAGTAATCGCCCTCACCGTAATTCTCGCCTTTCTTTGCCAGCCATCGGGCTGCCGGCATGGCATCCTCTTCCTGCGGCTGCTCCTGAGGTTCTGTTTCGCGATCTGGCGTCTCACCCGAGCGGCTGTAGAGTGCCACCAAGCAGCCGCCGTCGCGCGTGGGGATCAGGCTCTCCGGCTCGTCATGGCCGCTGCCGCCCAGGTAAAGCTGTGCCACGGGCTTGCCGTTCCGGTCCAGCTTGATGATCCAGCCGTCTTTTCCGCCGAAGCCGTTGCGGTGGTTGCGCACGCTCGCCGCCACGAAATATCCCTCGTCGGCAGACTCGATCACGGCTTTTGCCTCCTCTGCCGCCGGTGTGCCCAAAGTCTGCTGCCACTCTTCATTGCCGCCCTCGGTGATTTTGATCAGCCACAGATCCGTACTGCCATAGGCTTTGCCCTTTTTGTCAAGGCCCCGCGGCGAGTCGGAGGTGCCGGCCAATAAAAAACCGCCCTCGCGCGTGGCCCCGGTGGCGGTAAGGTAATCGTGGCGCAGGCCCGAGAAATATTTCTCCCAAAGAACGCTGCCGTGCATGCCGAGCTTTACGATGCGGTAGTCGAAACCGTTGTTCGCGGCGTGGGTGCCCGGCGCGGCGGGCCGTATCGAGCTGCCCGAAAGCAGATATTGGCGGTCGGGCGTTATGCTCACATCGCTCAGAAAATCCTGAGTCGGGGTTTTTATTTCCTTCTGCCAGCCTTTCTGCTGGCCGCTGAGCATTAATGACGTTGAAATAAACAGGCTGAAGTAGAGTTGTCGCATAGGCCGTCGAAGCTTTTTTTCAGCCGGCAATTTAACGTTTATTAAGAAAACATAAAAGTATTTACAATATTACCGAGCAAATACCGTTCAGCAAAGGGCAGCTTAAGCCTGCACGAGTAAAGCAGCTAAGAAAGCATAGCACCGCAGAGAGATATAGCAGTAATATGGGATCTCGGAATGACTTCGCATATGAGCGTATGAATAAATTGTAAAAATTCCTCGCATGGCTGACTGATTTAGGGATATCCTATAGATTTGCATTGCCAATGCAGGAAATCTGTATTCTGCCCGGAAGACTGACCAGCTTCAGAATAAGTGCTTGTAGAAGTGCTTTGACTGAATAGTTTAAAGTGTCATTATCATCCCGTGCTAGTGGTCAAAAAGTTACCTTAGCCTTCACATTTTGAGTAAAAACCAATAATTGCATTGCTCCAATCGCGCATACTTGTGATCAATTTTTCCTCTATTTCTTCAGGCAGGTAATCTAGGATACGGAAACGGTCAAAAACGAGTCCTGCTTCGTTGGCACGAACGCGAAAAGTTTCTCTCGGAAAACACTGGGCAGTAAAAAACAGTCGAACCGGCGTAATTACCGGCTGTCTTGTAAACCACGTGTTACAAAATGCTTGCGTGTCAAGTTCTGATAAACGATGTACCCAGTTCGTTCCTGTCTTACACTGCGCAAAGCCAATCATCTGAGAGGGTTGCCGATCTTTAAAACTCTTCCATACAATAACATCTACCTTTTCATCTTGCGGCTTATGGCCGGGGTTTTCGTGGATATCGCCTCCTTCCTTAAGTAACAGCGTGATCTCTCTGAGTCTGGTCCTGAAATTCCCGATATCTTCTTTACTTGTTCCAAAAACTTTAGCTTCTGCCCGATGACCAAAATAGTTTTGAGCGACCACTGCACAAAGATGTTCGAATAGCAATGCTCCGTCAATACCGGCTTTCCTGCGATCAGACATCATATTCGCCCGGGTGGCGAGCAATAAATAAGAATAAATGATTCTGCTTCTTTCGGATTTTTCTTTAAACAAAAGACTATAATCATGATCTTCCAGCACAAACGGATAAAGTTCTTCGCCGCTCCCTATTCTGGTCCTGATTTCTGCTGCGATTTCATCAACTTTTTCCAGATACCTGTCCGCATCGTCTTCCGTACCATTAACCGTTTCTTCATCAGAAATCATGCGGGAAGATTTAGATAAATCGTAGAAATTCACTCTACCATATAATAAAGCATGGTATTCTGCATAATCAGCCCAGTCCTGCGCAGAAGCACGATATGTAGGGTTGACGTTTGGAAGCTTAAACATTTTTAAATCATTTGTTAATCATCTTCAAACAGTCTTTTCTTTTTGCCTCTATCCTTAAATGCAACATATTTACTCTCCATTGCGACATAGAGTTCATCAGCCAGTTTCGCGATAGAAGCGGCATGTCGTAAAAAACTTTCATTTTGCCCGTCAAAACCTTCTGTTTGGTAAGAGTGCGCCTTTTGCAGTGCGCGCTTTGCTTCCAGTAAACTCTGCTCAAAAGTTTCTTCCTTAGGCCGGCTGATTTCATACGCTTGGTATAAAGGAACACCGTCTCTCAACGCGTGGATCGCCTCGGTATTCTGGAGTACCGCTTCCAAGCGGCGGATATCGGGATTTTGCGATTGTACGGCCGCCGCGACATCTTTCTTTTTGCTGCCGTAAATCCAAGTAAGCAGTTCTTCCAGTTCCTCTTTCTTATTAGCCGGAACCGGAGCTGCCTGATCGAAAGGTACACCGTTAATACCGATATAATTCCTGAAGCCTTCATAAGTAAGGCCTGTATACAGATGTGAGAAATAAAGGCGGTTGGCCTGAATATCGGTACGGTCAAACACCCCGAGATTTTCAGCCTGTTCGATGACCTGCAATCCCTGATACAGTTTCTGGACAGTTTTATGCGTATCACCGATCTGGGAGGCAATGGCCTCAAGCGGAATATCAAATTCATTCTTTATCTGTGATACATATTGCGCCTTGGCATAACTGCCCCATTTCGCAGGGCCGTTAATATGTTTGAACCCGATGAATTTCCAGGCATCCTTCCGGTCATTCACAAAAATAACCGGTAACGCGTTAAGGGTATCTCTGAACTCAGGTGAAATCGTAACAAGGTTCTTGTTGAATCCGATGAAATCTGCGATAGTAGGATCGATAATGCATTTTACCGCAGCCAGTCTTCGGTTGCCCTCAAGCACTACATTTTTATCATCTTCCCGTATCACAATTAAAGGCTCATTGGTAAAAAAACCACTGGCTTTGATTGATAATACAATCTCCTCAACACCCATCACATTCCACAGGATCTTTATGATTTCCTTTTCCGGGGTATATGCAGTCGGGTGGAACTCTGCTATTCTGGGATTACGGTAATCAAAATGCAGATCATCGGGCGATATGTATTCTATTGTCTGGTTCATGCTCTTGGTATCTGAAAACATCTAAGCCACCGGTGCGTCCGTTGACCATTATTTCATTGTCTAAGGTAAGATTGTCGCTGAATATAAGCAATTCGCTTCCGAACCTCTTCGATTGTAAAGTGTAATTCAGGTCAAACGTTGCCATGCGGTAGTCCCGGTACATACTTTTGATCTGATCTGTATTGTCATACGAAATCAGCCAACAGATTTCTGCAGGGAGCCGACTCATCTGCCGGGCCAGGTCTGCATGCCCATCGTGCTCATAATTATTGAGGTAGAGCTGCCGTCCTTTGTTATAGTACGGCGGGTCCAGGTAGATAAACGAATCCGTCAGGTTTTCTATATAATTGCCGGGATCTTGAATAATCGAGGTAGCGTTTTCATTGGTAAGATGAATACGGTCCCCGTGCTGCGCAATTTTTTCAATGCGTTTGATGAGCTTTTTTTTATTAAACCGCACATCGATGAGGTACTTGCCGGCCTGCTCCAAGCCACCGATGGGCCCGGCCTTGAAAATAATCCCGGAGCGGTTGGTGCGGTTGAGGAAAAAAGTGGCAAAGCCCAGCGTCAATTGGTCATTCTCACGGCCGCCGGCAAGAATCTCTTTTTGTCGGTGCCATTCAGCTAATGTTATAGGCGTGTCCTCTATGAGCCTGATAAAAGCCTCAGTCTCATGTAAAACCGCGTACCAGAATGAATAGATACTATAATCGTAATCGTTAATAAGGATTTCTCTGAATACGCCGTTGTAGAGTAAATTAAGTGCAGCACCTGCGCCACCTGCGTAGAGCTCAAGATATTGACCGCCCACCAAATCGTTTTGCTGAGCCAGCGTCGTCAGAAAGTGCGTAAGGCAGGACTTGCCTCCCGGATATCGCAGCGGACTTTGTTCTCGTGGATTTGCCAATGTATGGGTCAGTTCTTATTCCTACGCAAATATAATTTATTTAATATTATATCTGTGATCAGCGCTCTTCGTTGATTTCGACCAACTGCTCAAGCAGCGGAAACATGAAATCCCAGAAACCATTTAGAAAGGATTTTCCAAGATAATGACTATCTTGCCCATGTACATATCCATTAAGTACATCTAAGCTATACTCGTTTGTATGCTGAAGCAATTTTTTGGGTTTGCCTGTTAAACAGTTTGTTTTCAAATACTCTAATCTGTATTTTAAAGAAAGATCTTTAAATTTAACATTAAATTTACGCTGAATCTCTTCAACCAAATTTTCGCTTTCGATATATTTTAAAACACACAAATCCAAAAAAAACCCTTATCGAAGATGCGATACAATTTTTATATCGCAGCGGTATAGTCTGTAATTCATAAAATAACTCTGCAATTCTGTAGCTGTCCGTATTTATTGTATAGATCTCCAATACCAACCTGCTTCTGTTTGGATTGTTTTTAACAATAGGTTGGTCTTGTATTGGCTCAGGGGCTGACACCTCGGAACCTGGACAATCTTCCTGACCCGGAAGTGCTGATTGATGATATGATAGAAAATATTGAGAGCGCTTTAGCCAATTTTAGAGCGATTAAGGATTCTCTGAATTAGAATACAAAACGTTTTTTATAAATAGTAAAAAAATTATTCTTGATGCCGATTGGGATTATAATTAATTTATGCTAGTCCCATTACTTAGACCACAGGTCTGCATAGAACTGCCTATGAAACCAACACGACATAAATAGTTTAAAATTTGGAAAGAATGAAACAAGTCGCCTTTACAGATTCAGATCGTGAAGATTTTATCTGAGCAGAATTAAAAAACGAGGACGAATTTAGCGTGACCATGATCTAAGCCAGGCTATATTTTACAAACGGAAGAACAAGTATGTGAGATAGACGCTGATACTGGCAAAGCTCGCGGAGAGAAAAAGTAACTTCCATAACAGTACTCATAATTGCTTAATAATTTCATTTTAGAAATTCATCTAATTTATCCTTCAGTTCTTCAAGCCTGGGACGTAAAAAATGTTCGTTTGATTTATAGTAACTTTTTATCAGGCCAACGTCTGAGATTTCGTCAATTTCTTCTCGTAGATTGCAACTCGGATAAGCTGATGTTGTATCTGTCAAGAGACTGGCGATAAGCAAAATATTTAAATCTATGGTTCGGTGTAAAGGAAGCTCTTCACTTTGGCGACTCCACTTATTCCCCGTATGTCTCCATATTTTTAACGAAATCTCAGTGGAATCATATTGTGCTAAACCAATAGATAGCGCCTTAACATCAGTATTGTCTCTGTACTGCCCGTCTATTTTATCATATTCATTTACGCTGATAATTGGCTTGTGTCTTAAGTGTTTTGGAGAATTCATTTATTAAAAAGATTGTTTTAATTTACTACACCAGAACAGATACACATTCTGTATTAAACATTTACTTGAGATTTGACCTGAATCAATGATCAGCTCTTGTCAAGCCTTCCTTCTATTTTGATTTTTAAACTTTGCTTCCAATTCTAATATATCGCGTGCAGATGCGTTTTAATTGCTTGTAGTTGCGCGCGTACGTAATAGATTGATATTTAGCTCAAGAAAATTACCTGGTTACCTACAATCCCACCATTTCGAAAAAAGTCGACAATTTAATATCCTTTGCTTCACATATTCGCATAATAGTAATTAAGCTTATTTGATAGTTAAGATCTTCTCGAATTCTTCTGACAGTTTTTTCATCAATAAAATGTTCAGTTGCGAATCGGCTATTGTTGTCCATAGGGACGATCCATTTATCCCTGATGAATTCTACGATCTTTCTATTTGCCGCTCTCATATCAGCAAATAAAAGTGT
>RDDY01000246.1 GCA_003852805.1 Chryseobacterium sp. | reverse complement strand
TCATCCGGAGGTTTCCCACACAGAGTACGGTGGCAAGATGCTGGAGAACTTCGTTTTCAATATTTGTCACGCCGAGAAGAACTGGCAATTGACCAACTACATCGATACCACTGTTGAAATGATTCGTGAGAAAGTCGGTGATCAAAAAGTGATTTTGGGATTGTCGGGCGGCGTGGATTCTTCCGTTGCCGCAGTTTTGATTCACAAGGCCATCGGCGACCAATTGACCTGCATCTTTGTAGACACAGGACTGTTGCGTAAGAATGAAGCGCAAAAAGTGATGGAAAACTACGGCGATCATTTCCACCTGAATATCAAGATGGTTGATGCGTCCCAGCGTTTCCTTTCAAAGCTTGACGGCATTTCCGATCCCGAGCAAAAACGCAAGATCATCGGTAATGAATTCATTGCGGTTTTTGATGAAGAGTCCCACAAAGTGGAAGGCGCAAAATTCTTGGCGCAGGGAACCATTTATCCCGATGTTATAGAATCACAATCCGTAAAGGGGCCGTCATCGGTTATCAAATCTCACCACAATGTGGGCGGTCTGCCCGAAGAGATGGATTTTGAATTGCTGGAGCCGCTGCGCGAACTTTTCAAGGACGAGGTACGCAAGGTAGGCGAAGAGCTGGGCATTCCGCATCATCTGGTGTATCGCCATCCGTTCCCGGGTCCGGGATTGGGCATCCGTATTCTTGGTGCTGTCGATGCTGAGAAAGTGCGCATTTTGCAAGACGCCGATGACATTTTTATCGAAGAACTTTACGCAAACGATTTATACGAAAAAGTATCGCAAGCATTTGTGGTTCTACTGCCCGTGAAGTCGGTCGGCGTGATGGGCGATGAACGAACCTATGAATATACGGCCGTCGTCCGCTCTGCCGACACCATCGACTTTATGACCGCGACCTGGAGCCGTCTGCCGTACGATTTCTTGGACAAAATCTCGTGCCGCATCATCAACGAGGTGCGCGGTATCAATCGCGTTACCTACGACATCAGCAGCAAACCGCCCGCAACCATAGAGTGGGAATAAAAGTAATCAAGCAGAAGAGCGCATCGGAAACGGTGCGCTTTTTATTCGTACTTGCATATCCGAGGACGGTGCACTTCATATCGGTGATGTCCTCGTCGACGAAGAGTTTAAGAAGTGGCGCCGATAAAACAATACACATCGTTTTCGTAATTTTGGATTCGAAGATCGGCATCGAAATGAAGAAAACTCGTCCTTGTGTTGTTTTATCTCCTGATAAAAAAACCGATATCCCGAAGCGATCGCAATCGCGCCGATAACCGGTGGCAAAAAGCTGTGTCCCACCAGACCGGACATTCTGCACTATGACAGAAAAAGTTCCGAGCCGGTGGGTCAGATTCCTACGATTGATCGTTCACGAATTAGCAAAAGTCCGAGTATCTTAACAGGAAGGAGCTTGCACTGCTGAAACTGATGATTCGCGGAAACTATGCGATTGATGCGGACCGAAGTTTTTAGTAAATAATAAGCGGATTGTTACAAAAGTAACGGCACGCTTCTAATGTTACGAAGCAGGTGCAGAAAAGCGCGCTGTTTTGTTTAAACCTCAATATAACTTCCGTATATTTATGTTTGTCTAAATTACTGCCTGTTGGCCCCTTACTATAAAACTCTGCGCCATGAAAGTTCTTTCTTTTTTTAAAAAATCTGCGTTCTACTACGGCATAGTGCGCTATTTGTTGGCTTTCGGGATGATTCCTTACGGTATCACAAAAATCTTTCGGACGCAGTTTGTCGTCCTGCCGTTTGACAGTTGGACTCTGCCGTTGGAACGAATAGACGGCAAAAGCCTTGCATGGGCGTTTCTCGGATATTCCGGCTGGTTCCAGATACTGCTGGGCTTTTTGGAACTCATTCCGTCGCTGATGCTGCTTTTCAGGCGAACTTCATTTTTAGGTGCCGTCCTTCTTTTGCCGATGACGCTGAATGTCTTTTTGATAAATTTCGCATTGGACCTTTGGATTGAAACCCAATGGCTCGGAGCGATTTTTCTTGCGCTTAATACCATACTGCTGATTTTTAATCGGAGAAGACTGTTGCAGATTTGGCGACTGTTGATTCCTGCCAGAACACAGACCGCCAAGAAGTGGGAGTGGCTCGGCAATGCCGCATTTCTCGTCCTCGTCTACTTCATGAGCGTCCCAATGCTGCTGGATTATCGCAATCAACGAAGTGCGTTGACCGGAGATTTTATCGGAGCGATGCCGAACGAATCGATATTGGACAAAGAAACCATCAATGGAGTTGTGCAGCCTGCACAAGATTACAAATGCTACTTCGGTGCGTACGGTCATTTCACGCAGATCGCCCAAGACAGCTCCAAACATCGGAAAGAGTACTTCTACGAGCAAGATCGCAAAAACAACATGCTGATTCTCAAAGAATCGAAAGGACAAAAAGGCGAGAAGTACAATTTCCTAATGCACGGAGATTCTGCTTTTACCTTGGCGCAAAGATCAGGTAACAATGAGGTCATTCGACATTTCAAACGGCGCAGGATAAAATCCGCTCAATGATTGCTCGTTTTGCGACGACGTTCTGACAATGAAATTGTGTAAATTTGAATACTAAGGAATAAGTAAATGAATCTCACAATATGAGAAATAAAGTTTGTAGAGAGATTTTTACAGTTTGATAACGTAGCGTTAATTGATCGACTTACGAGGTTGCTTGAAACTGCTCAGAGCGACGCGGGCGAAAAATTTATAACTCGCGAATAAATCAACAAGCGCATTGACCAATCTGAAAAAGATTTCGAAGCCGGACATTTTACATCCACCGAAACACTGCCGGCTAAAAATCGGACAAAGTAATGGTCACTTTCATCCGGTCAGATTCTCGCAAGCCCTTACTCACTAATTAAATGTTTCGCAAACCAAAGGCCGTCTTCAACTGGAGTGGCGGTAAAGATTCCGCGCTGGCTCTGCATAAAGTGTTGCAAGCCGGCAAATATGTAATAGTCGCGCTGCTAACCACTGTAGATGCACAGAAGTTGACCTCGTCGTTGCACAATATTCCGCTCAGGTTGTTGCAGCATCAGGCGGACAGCATCGGGATTCCGCTGTACACCGTAAGTAGACGGCAACTTGCGCAGTTAATGATGAAAGTATGGAAACGGCCATTTCTCACTTTAAAGAAAAAGGCGTAAACCATTTTATTTTTGGCGACATTTACCTCTCGGATGTGCGCAGTTACCGCGAAGAAAAACTGCGTCCTTACGGCATCGAAGTGGTTGAGCCGTTGTGGGATTTGAGTGAACAACAAGTCTTGAGCGATTTCTTGGAATCCGGCATTCGGGCAAAAATCGTGGTTACACAAGCAGATATTCTCGACCGTAGTTTTGTCGGCAGGACTTTGGATGCCGGAACGGTGGAAGATTTGCCCGAGGGCACAGATCCGCTGGGCGAAAAAGGAGAGTACCATACTTTTGCTTACGCCGGCGGTCCGCTTCTTTGCGAGGTAAAGTTCGATATTGCCGAGATCAAAAAAATCTCGTACGATATCAATTTGTCCGACGGTTCTACCAAGACATACGAATATTGGCAGGCGGTTTTCGCGGAATAAAAATGCGTTCGCCAAAAAGCTATCTTTGCAACTTATGACAGACTTCACCGATTTTGATTTGCCGGCAAGACTTTCCACAGCTCTTGACCGATTGGCAATAAAACAACCGACGCCCATCCAACTGAAGAGTTTCAAGCCGATTCTCTCGGGTCGAGATGTCATGGGCATCGCGCAGACGGGAACCGGAAAAACGCTGGCCTATCTGTTGCCAATGCTTAAGACATGGAAATATTCCAAGAGCGGAAATCCTACTGTGCTCATATTGGTTCCGACGCGCGAACTGGTGGTGCAGGTGACGGAAATTCTGAAAGACCTGACCATCGATATGACGGCGCGCGTCATCGGCATTTTCGGTGGAGTGAATATCAACACGCAGAAATTGCTGTTTAACGACGGTTGTGATATTCTTGTGGGTACGCCCGGTCGAACCTTGGACCTTGCCATCGACAATGCCATCAGCCTGAAGGAAGTAAAGCAACTCATCATTGACGAATTTGACGAGATGCTGAATCTGGGCTTTCGCGCGCAGTTGACCCATCTGTTTGAAGTGATGCGCGACAAACGCCAAAATATTTTATTCTCGGCGACCATGACCGAAGCCGTAGACGAAATGCTGAACGAGTATTTTAACGGTCCGGTGGAAGTTACCTTGGCCAAATCGGGGACGCCGCTGGAGAAGATCGAGCAATCGGGATACGCTGTCGAGAACTTCAATACCAAGATCAATCTTCTGAAATGGTTGCTGGAAAAGGATGCTACTTTTTCCAAGATTCTCATTTTCGCCAACAATAAAAAACACGCGGATTATCTGTTCCAAAAGTTGGACGAATTATTGCCGGAGCAGTTTGATGTCATCCATTCCAACAAGTCGCAAAACTACCGATTGCGCGCCATGCGCAAATTTGAGGACGGCGAGGTTCGCGGACTGATCACCACCGACATCATGGCTCGCGGCTTGGACATCTCGGACATCACTCATGTCGTCAATTTTGAAATCCCCGAAGTTCCCGAGCAATATATTCACCGCATCGGGCGTACGGGCCGCGCGGACAAACCCGGAATCGCTGTTTCCTTCGTGACCGAAAAAGAAGAAGAGCCGCTGTTGGAAATCCAAGCGTTGATGGACCGCGAAGTTCCGTTGCAACCACGGCCTGAGGATGTCAGTTTTAATCCTGTAAAGATAGAAGCGGAGAAAGAAGTCGTCAAAATGAAGAACCCGGCACCTCTGAAAATAGAAGAAGGCGGCGCATTTCATGAGAAGAAGGCCAAGAATAAAAAAGTAAACCTTGGCGGCCCATCCAAGCGGAAACAATTCATAACAAAGCCCGGAGCCAACCGCGCGCAGCAGAAGCAGAAAAGCAAGCGCCGAGGAAAATAAAAAAACTGCGCAAAAGCCGTCGCGCAGTTTAACTACAGTAGATTTTAGCGTTTAACGAGAAATGCTATCTGGGGATCCGCGACACCGTCGCCATTGATATCATCACCCGGTGTAAGTTGTAATTGCATTTCGCGCGTACTGAGATTTCTGACGGGCAGAATGGCCGTATTATTGTTCAGATTAAAGGTAATGGTATTTGCCGAACGATCGTATACATAGGTGCCACTTTGCGCATCTTCGGTACATCCGCTGCTCGTAGCATTGTACAGGCGTGCGGTCAATCTGCCATCGGCAGCAAACGTCCAGTTGTTTTTACCGTTGCAGTTGTCGGCGGCAGTGGTGTTCAACACCGTATTCGTTGTGCCGGAATAGGTGACTGTCTTAGTGTAGTACCATGTGCCTAACAAAAGGTTTTGCGGTTCATTGTCTTCATTACGGCAAGAAACCACGCTCAGCAGAGCCATACCGCTCAAAAACAAGATATTTTTCATAACGCTGACTTTTAATGGATTAAATAATTCTCATCAACATCTGAACCACTTTTTTATCAGCTTCTAATAACTCATCTCAATGATGATTCGCGCTTCTGCCGGCGTCAGCTTCCGATGCTCGCCAAGGCCGTCCCAGCCGCGCGAGCTGAAGGCAGCCTCCACCTTTTCGCCGGTGCCGGCAAAATCTTCGGTGTACTCGGACAGCTTGGTTTGTATCCCGAGCGACCGGAAAAATTCTTCCATCTTCGAGATTGCAGTTTCTGCCTTTTCGTCGATGCTGCCGTCGTGTATGCTCCAAACGCGCTCGGCGTACTGCGCAAGCTTTGCTTTTTTGGTTTCAAAATTATAACGGTAATGGCTTGGCGCAACAATGGCCAGCGTGCGCGCATGATCGATTCCGAAAAGCGCCGTAAGTTCGTGCCCCATAGAGTGCGTGGCCCAGTCCGTCGGTACTCCTTTGGCTATCAGTCCGTTCAAGGCCATGGTGGCACACCACATGAAATTGGCCGCAGCGTCGTAATCAAAATCCGTTTCGTCTGCCATGACTTTCGGTGCAGTCTGTTGCAAGCTCAACAGAATGCTTTCAGCAAATCGATCTTGCAGATCTGCGCCCGTGGGATAAGTAAGATACTGTTCCAACACATGCATATAGGCGTCTGCAATTCCATTGGCAATTTGCCGTGGCGGAATGCTGCGTACAACCTCCGGATCCAAAATGGAAAAGCGCGGAAACAGTCCGGGGCCGCCTGATGAGAGTTTCTCGCCTGTTTCTTTGCGGGATATTACATAACCGGAGTTCATCTCAGAGCCTGTCGCGGGCAATGTCAAAACAGTGCCGAAAGGCATTCCTTCACCTTCTTCGGTTCTGACTCGTTTCTTTAAAATGTCCCACGGATCGCCGTCGTACCCTGCTGCGGCCGACAGAAATTTGGTGCCGTCGATAACCGAACCGCCCCCGACAGCCAAGAGGAAATCGATATCTTTTTCGACGATAAAATCCAACGCTCGTTTCAGAACATCGTATTCTGGATTGGCCGGCACGCCGCCGAGTTCGTAGATTTTATGGCTCGCCAATGCATTTTTTACCTGATCGTAGACGCCGTTGTTTTTGATGGAGCCTCCGCCGTAGATCATCAATACTCGGGCATCGGCGGGGACTTCTTGCGCCAGCTTGGCGATTTGACCTTTCCCGAAAATAATTTTGGTCGGATTCTTATATTCAAAATTCAGCATAATCTATTCTTTTTCGATCTTGATTTCACAAATTATATACCGTGCACGGTTTTATTTCTTGATGATTTTAAGAGCTTGGGTGGCGTCTGCCGTCTCCACCTTCAACAGATACGTGCCGTC
>RDDY01000284.1 GCA_003852805.1 Chryseobacterium sp. | reverse complement strand
TTATCGGTATCGTAATAAAAACCAACATCACGAAACTCAATTTCTTTCTCGAAGTCGTTGATCGGTGCCGCGTTCGGTGCTTCGTGTACTTGCAGATCATAGTCCAATACTTCGGAGACGCGTTCCAGTGCCGGCAGACCGCTTTGGATGGACGAGATGGCGCTCGACAGTTTCTTCGCCGGATCCAATATCTGGAAGAACAGCGCGATGAAAACGATGAAGGTTTCCGGCTCCATTGATCGGTGGTTGATGATCTCGACACCGGCAAACCAAGTGATCAGCAATATCGTCACAGAACCTAAAAATTCGCTGGTCGGTGAGGCAAGTTCCCGGCGTCGGCTCATACCAATCGAGTAATCCTTCCAATTCTCGGTGCTTTGGTTAAAGCGCCGAAGCAGCATTTTGTCCGCGTTGAATATCTTGATGATTTTGGCCGACTTCAGCGTTTCATCTACAATCGAAAACAAATTGCCCAATTCGGCCTGCGCCTGGTAAGCCTGTTTTTTGAGGCTTTTGCCGATAACCGAAATCAAGAATCCCATCACGGGGAAAACGAGCAGCGAGAACAGCGTCAACTGTGGCGACAATATAAACAGCGTCACCAACGACGAGATAATCATAAACGGCGAGTTGATAATGTCTACCAGCGCACCCATAATTCCGCCCTCTACACTGCCGATATCGTTGCTGATGCGCGAGACCATGTCTCCTTTGCGCTGCTCGGTATAGAACGAGACGGGCAGCACCAAGAACTTTTTGTACATGGCCGTCCGCAGATCCTTGGTAATGCCCACGCGGTAGTTGACCAGCAGAAACGCGCCTAAGTACCTAAAAATATTGCGCAGCAAAAACGCAAATGCCGTGGTAATGCATAGCAGTGCCAATACGTAGGTCACGCCTTTTTGGTCGATGGACAGCTGGATATTGTAATAAACGGCATCTTTCAGATACGCAAAGAAATCGCTGAAGTCACCCGAATATTGTGGCCGAGCGCTTGTGTTTACTTCTTCCACCGTGCCGAACATCAGGCCCAAAATGGGCAAAACGGTGGCCACCGAGAATATGTTGAGCAGTGAGTAGAGAAGATTGAAGAAAATACTTAAAAACAGATATTTTTGGTGAGGACGGGCAAAGCCCAAGATGCGTTTCAGCGGATTCATAGATAACTTTAAGGCGCTAAATTACGTATTTTGAAAACGAAAAAAACAGCCCTCGGGAGGACTGTTTTCACTCTAAATAAATCGTTGCAAGGCTATCGGAATCTGTCTACAGATTTTACGAGTCGCTCATCACGGCGGATGTACACGTTTGCCAAGACAAACAGTACCACAGCAATGATGGGGAATACTAACTCAATACCCTTCTCAGGAAATGACTCTCCTCCGGATAAATTTAGTAGTCGGTAAACCAATAAGCCGATCAACAAAGCGTTTATGATGATGCCGGTGTTATTCAGCAAGATCTGTCTGTTTCTGTTTTTGTAACTGAAGATGCTCAGCGCGCCGAGCAGGATAAGAATTACCGCAACCACCGTTACCACAGGGAAATCGCCGTAGACTATCTCACTGCCGCCCGCAATTACCAAGAACAGCGGAGACAAAGTGGCTAACAGCATAAAGACGGTCTGAATTCTTTGAAGCATTGGGCAGCAGAATTGTTATCATGCAAAAATAACAATAATTTCTTGGATTCCTAAAAATAGCGTAAATTGCAGCACATTTTTGAATCTCAAAAACCCATCGGCCGCGTTTCTCCTGCGGCTGTTTAAAACAATCATCAACGATTTTACTTTTTTGAAACCTATATGTTTGACATCGAAAGCCTAAAGTCAAAATCCGAATCGGAGTTGGCAGTCATCACGGGCGAACTTGGCATTGAAACAAGCAAGAACGCAAGCCCCGATGAAACCGTCTACGCAATACTGGATTTTCAGGCCACGCATAAAGATGCGGTAAAAAAATACCTGAACGGCGACAACGATAAAAAAGACCCGACCGCCCCCGAAAAGAAACGGCGCGGCCGCAAACCGAAAGCCGCATCAGAAGAAACGGCTGAAACGCCTGCCGAGGAAACTGCGGAAACCGCGACGGCAGAACAAACGGAAAACACAGAACAACAACCCAAGAAGCGCGGGCGCAAAAAGAAAACCGCAGAGGAAACCACAGCAGAGGAGGCAACAGCAGAAACTGCCGAACCGGAATCTGCAGAGCCAAAAAAGGCCGAAAAAACTGCGGATCAGCCCAAAGTTGAGAAAGCTGCGGACACCAAGAATCCCGACAAAACAGCCGATAGCAGGGACGCTGAAAAAGCCGCCGATAACCACAAGCAGCAAAAACAGCAACAACGCGATCAGCAGCAGAGAAATCGGAACCAGAAAGACCGACAAAATCAGAACAACCACGAGTACGAAAACTCCAAAAAAGAATTCAACTTCGATAATCTGATAACCATCGAAGGGGTTCTGGAAATTCTCCCTGATAACTACGGCTTCCTGCGCTCATCGGATTTCAACTACATTTCGTCACCTGACGATGTTTATGTTTCCACCAATCAGATCAGAAACTATGGCCTGAAAACCGGCGATACCGTAAAAGGCTTGGTACGGTTGCCCAAAGAAGGCGAGAAGTATTTCAGCCTTTTAAAACCTACGGAAGTCAACGGCAGAGATCTGGCGTTTATTAAAGACCGCGTGGCTTTTGAGTTTTTGACACCGCTGTTCCCGCAAGAGAAATTTAATCTGGCAGGCACCAATTCCACCTTGTCCACGCGCATCGTAGATCTGTTTGCGCCGATAGGAAAGGGCCAGCGCGCCATGATTGTGGCCCAGCCGAAGACGGGAAAAACAATGCTGTTGAAGGATATTGCAAACAGCATTTCGGCAAACCATCCCGAGGCATACATGATTGTACTGCTGATTGACGAGCGCCCCGAAGAGGTGACCGATATGCAGCGCAGCGTAAATGCAGAAGTAATCGCTTCTACCTTTGACGAGTCCGCCGAGAAGCATGTGAAAG
Organism: Chryseobacterium sp.; assembly: GCA_003852805.1. GTDB lineage: Bacteria > Bacteroidota > Bacteroidia > Flavobacteriales > Weeksellaceae > Elizabethkingia. Next base: position 3,837 of record RDDY01000284.1, on the reverse strand, counting down.
TTGCAAATCTTGTACTGTCAAAAGCACAACGAATGGTGGAATGCGGCCACGATGTGGTCATCCTTTTGGATTCCATCACGCGTTTGGCCAGAGCTTACAATACGGTAACGCCGGCTTCCGGGAAAATTCTTTCGGGAGGTGTGGATGCCAACGCTCTGCACAAGCCAAAGAGATTCTTCGGTGCCGCGCGCAAGATAGAAGGCGGCGGATCATTGACGATTATTGCAACGGCGCTGATAGATACCGGCTCAAAAATGGACGAGGTAATTTTTGAAGAATTTAAGGGCACCGGAAATATGGAGCTTCAGCTGGACCGTAAGATTGCCAACAAGCGCATCTATCCGGCGGTAGACCTTTCCGCATCCAGCACACGTCGGGATGATCTGCTCTTTGACGAGGTCACCCAGCAGCGCATGTGGATCTTGCGCAGACACCTGGCCGACATGAACCCGATGGAGGCGATGGAATTTGTACAAAAGAATATGAAAGGAACCCTGAACAACGAAGAGTTCCTGATGTCTATGAACCGATAAATACAGAAAACCGCAGCATTTGAAACTGCGGTTTTTTTGTGAGAATATAGTACCTTGCACTACTAAAGTTTCGGCATGAAGCGCTTCGGCTTACTGATTTTTTTTCTGTTTACTGCTGTTGTCTCTTCGGGTAAGGCCCAAGGGATAACCACTCATACCTTGGTTCATGCGGGATACGCTTACCAAAATAACAGTTTCGGCGAGGTGGGCGCACGCTTGCTTTTCCTGAATACGGATGATGTGCTTTTCCGCGTGGGCGGCGCTGCACTGCTGGGCAGCGTGAACGGGAAATTTGCGGCATTGCCTAAATTGCAAACCGATGTTCTCCTGAACTTTCAGCGCGGTTACGACCTTTACCATTCGTGGTATTTTTTGGGCGGTGCCGAACTGACATCAAAGTATGTGGCGCCCAAAATAGGTTTCAGTCTTTTCGGTCTGATCGATCTGACGGGCGGCTACGGTTTTCCGCTGGGCGACGCAAGATTGAACGGCAAAGAAATGAAAGGTTTCAACCTGAATTTTACCGTCAATATCCCGATTGTGCTGATCCATGATCTGGCCAACTGATCAATCGGCAATCGGGCATATTCTTTGTTGTTTAGATTATAATTTTCATATATTCGTGCTCTCTTAATAATATCTGCTTATTGACGTAACATCTTTACTTTAAAATAAACCCGAACACAGACCGGTTTTTCCCGTAGGGAAAGAAGGCTTTTTATATAAAGTAAAGACATGATTACTGCTACAGATACTCAGCTTATAAAAGATTACCAAAACGGTAACGAAGCGGCGCTGGAAAAATTGCTCAAGAAGCATCAGCGCGATCTTTTCACTTTCATTTTCTACAAAATCGGTGACGAAGATTTGGCGAACGATATCTTCCAAGATACCTTTATGAAAGTGATCGTATTGTTGAAGGAAGGACGCTACAATGACGAGGGAAAATTCCCCGTTTGGGTAAAGCGTATTGCGCACAACTTGGTGATCGACCATTTCCGCGCAAAGGCCAAGCACGTGAAAATCTCGGAGACCACCTACGAGAATGAGGAGTTCTCCATCTTCGACATCATCAAAGAGCCCGCAGCCAATATAGAGGATTTGATGATCGATGCCCAGATAAAAGAGGATCTGCACCGCATGATCAGCCGCCTGCCCGAAAACCAGCAAGAGGTTTTGGAACTGCGTTTTTTCCGTGGATTGAGCTTCAAGGAAATAGCCGAACAAACGGGTGCCAGCATCAATACCACGCTGGGACGCGTGCGATATGCGGTTATCAATTTGAGAAAAATTATGGATGAGAATAAGATTATTCTCACGCGGTAAAGTAATAAAACCAAATGCATATCGTTATAGGAACAACACTATAATATATGCGTTTATGAAAAACACTTACCATCGGGCAAACACCCTTCTGCCAAGAAAGGCTACGGTCAACAGGTTGTTGAAGTTTTCGCAGAACCTGGCTGTAGTACGTACCGGCAAGGTAACTGCGGTGTTTTCCAAGAACTAAACGATTTCCTTTTCTTACCTTTGTGCTTAATTTTCAGTTTTAATGAATTTTAAGCACATTTTTTTTGATCTCGATAATACGCTGTGGGACCACAGACGTAATGCATACTTAACCCTAAACGACATTTATCTGCGCGAGGAAATCGGCAGTTTATACAATCTGCAGTTCGAGGAATTCCATTCCCGCTACCATATCATCAATGAGGATCTTTGGGCCAAAATCAGAGACGAGGAGATCGACAAAGAGTACTTGCGCAAATACCGATTCCTGAATACCTTCCGCCATTTCGGCATTGAAGACGAGGTATTGGCCGCCAAGTTTGAAAAGAATTTCCTGGACGAAATCATCACCTACAACGAGGTGGTTCCGGGCGCGCGAGAATTGTTGACTTATTTAAGCGATAAGGGCTACACTTTGCACATCATAACCAACGGTTTTCATGAAGTGACGCAGCGCAAGATAGACGGTGCGCAGATCAACCATTTCTTTGATGTGGTAGTCTGTGCCGATGATGTAGGCGTAAGAAAACCGAACCCGAAAATCTTCGATCATGCATTGAAACTTGCCGGCGCCGAAAAAGCAGAAAGCATTCTCATAGGCGACGACTGGATTGCCGATGTGAAAGGCGCACAGAACTTCGGGATGGATGTCATCTTCTTCGACGCACTGAATGAAAAGCCGCAAGAAGAAGGGTTGAAAGTGGTGGACGGCTTGGCAGAGATCCAAAAATTCTTATAAGATAAAACCGGCTGAACCCTCAGCCGGTTTTATTTAGTAGTTATGTTTGTTGATCCTATAATCCCTGCGCTGCGCGCACTCTTTCCAGCGTTTGTTTTGCAATGATACGGGTCTTTTCGGCACCTTGTTGCAATTTCATTTCCAGCTCGTCCAAGTTGCTCATATAATAATTGAACAGTTCGCGTTCTTTCTTGTATTTCTCCAAGATCAGATTGTAGAGTTCGGTCTTGGCGTGGCCGTAGCCGAAGTTGCCGGCCAAGTATTTTTGCCTTAACTGCTCTGTCCGGTCGGCGTCGGCAATCAGTTCGTAGATGGCGAACACTTTATCAGTCACGGGATCTTTTGGTTCTTCCAGCGATTTGGAATCGGTTTCAATTCCCATAATCTGCTTTTTCAACTGCTTCTCGGGCAAGAAAATATTGATGATGTTCCCGCGGGATTTCGACATTTTGTGGCCGTCGGTCCCGGGAACATATTTTGTGTTTTCTTGCAGTTCGGCTTGAGGCAGAACAAAGACTTCGCCCATCTGATGGTTGAAGCGCGCACCCACGTCTCGCGCCATCTCCAAATGTTGAAGTTGATCTTTCCCAACAGGCACAATCTCCGCGTCATACAGAAGAATATCGGCAGCCATCAGCATCGGGTAGGTGAACAGTCCGGCATTTACATCGGCCAAACGGTCGGCTTTGTCTTTAAATGAGTGTGCCAGCGTCAGACGCTGATACGGGAAATGGCACATCAGATACCACATCAGTTCGCAAGTCTCGGGGATATCGCTCTGACGGTAGAAATAAGTTTTTTCCGTATCCAGCCCGAACGCCAGCCATGCCGCAGCAATCTGATAAGTGTTTTGTTTCAACTCCTCTGCATTCTTGATTTGTGTAAGCGTATGTAGATTTGCGATAAACAGAAACGACTCGTTTTTTTCTTTCTTCGACAGTTCTATGGCGGGAATAATGGCTCCCAAAAGATTGCCCAAATGGGGCGTGCCCGTGGCTTGGATGCCGGTAAGTATGCGTGACATTTATGTTGTTAGTGATAGGCGTTGAAATT
>RDDY01000331.1 GCA_003852805.1 Chryseobacterium sp. | reverse complement strand
CGCGAGAAGAATTATGTCAAGCATTTTTCCGAGGGCTTTCGACGAACAACCAACAACCGCATGGAGCTCTTGGCCGTCATTACAGCATTGGAACAACTGCGCAGCGACGAGCATCAGGTGGAGATCTACACCGATAGCAAGTATGTCTCAGACGCCATCAACCAAAAATGGCTGTTGGGCTGGATACGCAAGGGCTTCAAGAACGTCAAAAATCCGGACCTATGGCAGAGACTGGTTCCGCTGTTGCAAAGATACCGACCGACGTTTCATTGGGTGAAAGGCCACGCCGGGCATCCGGAGAACGAACTGTGTGATCGCCTTGCCGTAGAGGCCGCGCGCAAGGCCGAGTTGCAACAAGACGCCTACTTTGAGAAGACCGAAAAAGGTGGTTTGTTCGGGTAGAAAACCGTTTGCATAGCAAAGCTTAACCGTTGAAGGCAACAGCTGCGAAACTGTCGGCTAATTTTAACCATTAAGATTTTATGGGCATTCAGAGTAAGCGCTTCGTTGCCATAATTTTCTAACCTCTTAGTGATTGGAAAAACGACAAGTTACCTCGTATTGTTTCATATACTAAACATGGAGTATCTATGGAGTATCTATGGAGTATCCATGGAGTATCGGTGCAGCCTTCAACAGTTTCAATCTTCTGAACCTCTTAACGGTTGAGAGCAACAATTGCCAAAGTTTCGGCTTTTTTTACCGTTGAGAAATTTAAGGGCTCTAAGCGGAGACACCTCAATTTTCTAAACTTCTTAATGGTTTGAAAATTAAGGCTACGCTCTTTTTGACCATTAAGATTTTAAGAGCAAGCGTTCGGTGCGGGTTAGTTCTCTAAACTTCTTATGGTCGAAACATAAATTGTCAAAGCTAACGGTTGCCGACACTTACATCCGGCCGGTAATTTTCAATGAAGTATCTTTGTGGAAAGAGCATGCATGGACTACTTGGATAAACTGAAAAAACGATATTCGCCCAAAAAGTTTGATGGTGAAATGGTCCCCGACGAAGCGGTAGAACGCATTTTGGAAGCGGCACGGCTATCGGTCAGCTCGATGGGTCTACAGCCTTACAAAATTTTTATCGCGAAAAACAAGCAGTCCAAAGAAAAGCTTTTTCCCGCTTTTTATAACCTTTCCCAGATCAGCACCTGCTCTCACATGCTCATGCTGGTTGCAAAGAAAGAAGTGGAAGAAAGTTATGTCGACGGTTACCTGCGCCATATCAACGCCGTGCGCGGCACCGATATGGCAGACCTCCAAGCTTTCCGAAACAGCATTTTAGGCTACCTCAGTCAGTTGACTTCGCAGCAGTTGTCCGCATGGTCTGCACGCCAAGCTTACATCGCGCTGAGCAGTATGATCTTTGCCGCCGCGTTGGAGCGCGTGGACAGTTGCCCGATGGAAGGTTTCCGCCAAGATGTGATGGATCATCTGCTGGGCATCAACCCTGACGAAGAATCTACGGTGGTTTGTTTGGCCATCGGTTACCACGCAGATGACGATCCGTTTCGTCACAATAAAAAGGTGCGCAAACCGTCTGAAAAATTTGCCAAGTATTTATAGATGAGCACAACGGATGTATTGGTAATAGGCTCCGGAATCTCGGGACTGTCATATGCCATAAAAGTGGCCGAGCAAATGCCCGATGCCACAATCACTCTTGTCACAAAAGGTGACGATGCCGAAAGCAATACCAAGTATGCCCAAGGCGGTATGGCAGTGGTAACGGATCTGCACCGGGACAACTTCCAAAAGCATATAGATGATACCATACGTGCCGGCGACGGCGAAAACGATCCTGCAATTGTAAAAATGGTGATTGAAGAAGCGCCGGAACGCTTTGCCGAATTGTTGGAATGGGGCGCAAACTTCGACCGTGAAAACAACGGTCTCTTCAAGCTCGGCCGCGAGGGCGGTCACAGCGAGAATCGTATTGTTCACCACAAAGACATCACAGGCTTCGAGATCGAGCGGGCACTGCTGGAGACAGCCGGCCGCATGACGAACATCACAATGCTCAACCACCACCATGTGATCGATCTGATCACGCAGCATCATTTAAAGAAGCAGCCGGATCAAGGCGAAATCCGCTGCTACGGCGCCTATGTATTGGATGAGCGTCACAACGAAATTAAAAAGATCACCGCCAAGATAACGCTGGTGGCAACCGGTGGCGCGGGACATGTCTACAAGAACACCACCAATCCGCGCATTGCCACAGGCGACGGCATCGCGTTGGTACACCGCGCGCGCGGCAGCGTTTCCAACATGCAATATTTTCAGTTTCACCCGACGGCATTGTATGGCAAGCGCGTGGGGATGCTGTTTCTGATCTCGGAGGCGGTGCGCGGCGACGGAGCTAAGCTAAGAACCCAAAACGGCGAAGCATTCATGGCGAAGTACGACGCGCGCGAGGAATTGGCATCGCGGGATATTGTTGCCCGGGCCATCGACAATGAGCTGAAAATTCGCGGTGAAGATTATGTCGGACTGGACTGCCGAGCCATGAACCGAGAAAAATTTATCGAGCATTTCCCCAACATCTACCGCAAATGCTTGGACGAAGGCATCGACCCGTTTCAACAGCTGATTCCCGTAGTGCCCGCCTCGCATTATCTGTGTGGCGGAATCGATATCGACCATGACGGACAATCGTCGATCCACAATCTCTTTGCCATCGGCGAGTGTACCAATTCGGGCTTGCACGGTGCCAACCGCCTTGCGTCCAACTCTCTGCTGGAAGGCTTGGTATTCGGTCACCACGCCGCAGTAAAAACAGTGGAACTGCTGAAAGAAAACAACTTCTGTTTCGACGAGTTGAACGCGGTGCCTGAATGGAATGAGGAAGGAATGAAGGTAATGGACGAAATGGTTTTGGTTACCTACTTCCGCAAACAATTGCAGGAAATGATGAGCGATTTGGTAGGCATTGTCCGCAGCAATGCACGGCTGGAACTGGCCCAAAAGAAGCAGGCCGAGATCAGTGCGGCTGTAGACGAGCTCTACCGCTACTCCATCCTTTCTCCTCAGCTGTCGGAGCTCCGCAATTTGGTGGATGTTGCCTACCTTATCATTTCTCAATCTATAGCGATGACGGAGAACAAAGGCTCTTTCTTCAATAAGGATTTGACGTAAATAAAAAATCTACACTTATTTAATGTCAAGCAGCGCAACCATCCGAAGACAAAATAATTCGCAATATTTAATTGTATTTTATAATAAAATCGCAAGCATCACATTATGCTCTGCATTATAAACAACAACAAATGAACAGACCCTGTTATGTAACGGATGACGCCGTAAAGCAATTTATTTCACGCGCTCTAACAGAGGACGTTGGCGCGGGAGATCACTCCACATTAGCTACCATACCCGAAAATTTACAGCAGAGCGCCAAGCTCTTGGTAAAGGAAGACTGCATCTTGGCCGGCGTAGAGATGGCGAAGCACATCTTCGGTTTTGTAGATGAACAGTTGCACCTTGACATAAAAATCAACGACGGCGAGGAAGCCAAGAAGGGCGACGTTGCCTTCACCGTTACAGGCTCGGCCCGTTCTATTCTAACCGCAGAGCGCTTGGTTCTCAATTGCATGCAACGCATGAGCGGCATTGCCACCATGACGCACGAGTGGGACCAGCGACTGCTGGGCACCAAGGCAAAGTTGCTGGACACGCGCAAGACCACGCCTAACTTCCGTCTTTGCGAGAAATGGGCGGTGGCGATAGGTGGTGGCACCAATCACCGTTATGGGCTGTACGACATGATAATGCTGAAAGACAACCATATAGACTACAACGGCAGCATAACGCAAGCCGTTAAGATGACGAAAGAATACTTGGCCAAGAACAAGCTCGACCTGAAGATAGAAGTAGAAACCCGCAACCTCGACGAAGTGCGCGAAGCCTTGGCCGCCGGGGTCGATCGTATTATGCTGGACAACATGCCCACCGTTCAAATGGCAGAAGCCGTAAAGATTGTGGACGGCAAATGCGAAACCGAAGCGTCGGGCGGAGTGATCCGTGCGCAGTTGCGTGAGATTGCCGCTACCGGTGTAGATTATATATCGGCAGGTGCTCTGACACATTCGGTGTCGAATATTGATTTAAGCCTTAAGGCGGTCAAAATTTAACAATTGGTTAAAGTTTATTTAAAAATAAATCCGCAATTTTGCAGCGCTGAAATAGAGGCAATAAAAAGTTAAATATAAAAACCCAATGAAATTTAATTTTAAACAGCAAATGCTGACTGCTGTCATCACAATGTCAACAGCCGGTGTTTACTATGCGCAAACTGTACAGGACACTGTCAACCGCTCACGCGACATCGAGGAGGTAATCCTACGCGGTGTAACGGATATTGCAAAAGACAGAAAAACGCCTGTGGCGGTTTCTACGGTAAAAGCTGCTCAAATTGTGGAAAGACTGGGCAACCAGGAACTTCCCGAAATTCTGAACACCACACCATCGGTCTACGCCACGAAGTCAGGCGGTGGTTTTGGAGACAGCAACATGTCTATCCGTGGTTTCGAGTCCCGCAACATTGCGGTGATGGTAAACGGTATGCCTGTAAACGACATGGAAGGCGGTACCGTATATTTCTCTAACTGGACGGGTCTCTCTGATGTTACCAGCACCTTGCAGGTACAAAGAGGTTTGGGCTCATCCAAACTTGCAATTGCCTCTGTAGGGGGTACCGTAAACTTCCTTACGCGTGCAGCCGACATGAGACGCGGCGCCGTGGTAAGAATAGGTGCAGGTAACGACGGATACCACAAAGCATCTTTCTCTTACAATACCGGTAAAACCGACAACGGTTTGTCCACATCATTCCTGTTGTCAAGAGCGGCGGGAGCTACTTACATCGAAAACACAGATTTCGAGGCTTATACTTATTACTTTGCTTTGGGATATCAGCCGAGCGCCAAGCACAACCTTCAGTTCATGGTTACCTCTGCACCGCAGTGGCATGACCAAAGAAGCTATGCGCCTACAATCGCTAATTATATCCGCTTCAATCCTGATAACGACGGTACTCCGTTCAGAAGATACAATTCTGACTTCGGTTATTATACCGATGCCGACGGCCGCAAAGTAGCATTGTCCAACAGATCAAACTACTACGCAAAGCCTGTGATGATGCTGAACTGGGATTGGAGCATGAACGACCGTTCAAGCTTAAGCACCGTTCTCTACATGTCTAACGGCCGCGGTGGCGGTACGGGCGATATCGGCAGAGTGGGCGGAAAAGGCATTAACGACGCTGTCTTCCAAGACGGGACCGGCCACATAGATTTCGATAAAGTCTTTGCAGCCAACGCAGCAGTAGATGTTGCGGCCGCTAAAGCAGGCAGCACATTGGTACGCAGATCCAGCATCAATTCTCACAACTGGTACGGTATCTTGGCCAACTTCCAGCACAAGTTCAACGATAACTGGAACTGGTCCATCGGTACCGATGACAGATACTACTACGGCTATCACTACCAAGTTTTGTCTAACCTGTACGGCGCAGCCGGTTACAAAGACGACAAAAACGCCAATGCCGTACCTAAGATTGTAACCCAGCCTTACAACTACAAGAGCCTTTCTTGGAACCCGTTCGGTGGCAAAGTAGCACCAATGGAAGACCGCATCGGTTACAGCAACGACGGCGAAGTTCTGTGGTACAGCGGCTTTACTCAGTTGGAATATACTCAGGATGCGCTTTCTGCATTTATCCAAGGATCGGTTTCCAACCAAGCTTACCAGAGAATCGATGAATTTGTTAAAGACGGAAGCATCGTAAAAGGTCAGGAAGTTCACCGCAAAACCGGCTTCAAAAATCTGTTCGGTTACAATGTTAAAGGGGGCGCGAACTATAACTTGGACAGCAACAACAACATCTTTGCGAACATCGGCTACTACAGTAAGCAGCCGTTTATGAACGCTGTTTACCCAAGCAACCAGCAGATTCTCAATCCATCGCTTACCAACGAGAAAATTTTCTCCGCCGAGTTAGGCTACGGTTACAGATCAGCCATGCTGAACGCCAATGTCAACCTGTACAGAACACAGTGGAAGGACAGATGGATGAGAAGAGGTAATCTTAAATTCGACATTGCAGATCCTACTTCACCAACAGGTACAACACAGGTCAACGGTTACGCAGAGATCAGCGGCATCACTCAGGTACACATGGGCGTAGAAGTTGACGCTACCTTCAGACCAAGCAGATATGTGGAGTTCCAAGGTGCATTCTCTCTGGGTGATTACCGCTACAAAGGCAACGCAACCGGTACTACTTTTGACGAAAGCAACAACCCGATCAACGCGGTTGGCGGCACCAACACTACCACGCTGTATCTGGATGATGTAAAGGTAGGAGGAAGCGGCAGCAACAGTATTCCGCAACTGACTGCATCCTTGGGTGCAACACTGAAACCTGTTACCGATCTGAGCATCTACGGAACTTGGAGATATACAGACAAACTGTACTCTGCCATCGATATAAATACCTTTTCATCTCAGGCCAACCAAGCCCGTGGCGTTCTTCAGCTGCCAAGCTTCAACCTGTTTGATCTGGGTGCGTCTTACAGAATCCGTTTGAACGATAAGAACCAGTACTTCACTTTGGGTGCTAACGTTTATAACCTGTTCAACACCACTTACATTGCAGACGGCGCGACTACCATTTACACAAAATCTGCAGGAGATTTCAAAGACAGCCCGACTGCGGGTACAGCTGCCCAGCAGTATGCTGCTTATGAAGCTTCCCTTTATAAAGGCATCGACCCTGCGAACCGTGTATACTTCGGCTTCGGCAGAACTTGGTCAGCATCACTTTCTTTCAACTTCTAAGAAAGCGCAGACTTTATAAAAATTGATCCCGGCCTACCGCCGGGATTTTTGTATATATTTGCTCAA
>RDDY01000290.1 GCA_003852805.1 Chryseobacterium sp. | reverse complement strand
CAGGTTCGCGTAGTATCCATCAACGGATTGGATAACGATAAAAAAGATACAAAAGCCAAGAAAGCTCCTAAAAAAGCCGAAGCTACAGAGGAGAATACCGAGGCTTAATCACTGAATTTTAATCAGCATTAATTTTAAAATAAAATGGCACACAAGAAAGGGGTAGGTAGCTCCAAGAACGGTAGAGAATCTCATTCCAAAAGACTGGGTGTGAAGATCTTCGGCGGCCAAGATGCTATCGCCGGTAACATCATCGTAAGACAGAGAGGTACACAGCACCACCCGGGCGAGAATGTCGGTATCGGTAAAGACCATACACTTTTCGCGCTGGTAGACGGTAAAGTAGTATTCACCAAGAAAGCAAACAACAGATCTTTTGTATCTGTAGCGCCAAACGCCTAAGCTTAAGCGTTTGGACAATATATGGCCCGGCAGAGAACTGCCGGGCTTTTTGTTGTTTAAGCACTCCGAGCACCCAACGGATTTCAACCGATAATTTTGCTTAATTTTGGGTGAAACACTATTATCAATGAATTTTTACAAACTGAGTCTCGCGGCCGCGGCCTTTGTAGTTGCGTCCTGTTCTACGCAACAAAAAATGACCAAGCATTTCAACTATCCCGAAACCAAAAAAGTGAACCATACGGACACTTATTTCGGGGAAAACATCAATGATCCGTACCGTTGGTTGGAAGACGACAGAGCCGCCGATACAAAGGATTGGGTGCAGCGCGAAGTAAAGTTTACCAGCGATTATCTCTCACAGATTCCGTTTCGTGAGGAGTTGCGCGCGCAACTGAAAGACATCTGGAACTATGAGAAAGTTTCGGCGCCGTTCAAGGAAGGAGGGTATACGTACTTCTACAAGAACGACGGATTGCAGGCGCAATCGGTTCTGTACCGTAAAGATGCTTCGGGCAAAACAGAAGTCTTCTTGGACCCGAACAAATTCTCAGACAAGGGAACCACTTCTCTCTCGGGATTGTCGTTTAACAAAAAAGGAAACCTTGCCGCCTATTCCATTTCCGAAGGCGGGTCTGACTGGAATAAAATCATCACCATCAATACTTTGACAAAGGAAAAAATTGATGAAACATTGAACGACGTCAAATTCAGCGGTATCTCTTGGCTGGACGATGAAGGCTTCTTTTATTCAAGCTACGACAAACCCAAAGAAGGAAGCGTTTTGGCCGGGATGACAGATATGCATAAGGTTTATTTCCATAAGTTGGGAACAAAGCAATCCGATGATAAATTGATCTTTGGCGGACCGGAGATGAAGCGTCGCTACCTGAGCGCCTACGTTACCCGTGACCAACGGTACCTGGTAATCTCTGCGGCAAACGCCACCAACGGCAATGAACTTTACGTAAAGGATTTGAGCAAAAAAGATTCAGATTTTGTTCCCGTTGTTACAGGTTTTGACATCAACGCACGCATCGTAGATACCGACGGCGATACGCTGTACATTTTTACCGATAAAGATGCGCCGAATATGCGCCTCGTGAAAACAACCATCCGGAATCCGAAAGCGCAGACTTGGACCGACGTGATCCCTCAGCAGCAGGAGGTTTTGGGCATTACCACCGGCGGCGGATATTTCTTCGCGACTTATATGAAAGACGCCATCGACATGGTAAAACAGTTCGATAAAAACGGCAAACTCATCCGCGAAATAACCTTGCCGGGCAAAGGAACCGTTTCGGGTTTCGGCGGAAAGAAGGAAGAGAAGGAGCTTTACTTCTCGTTCTCCAACTATATTATGCCTCCGACAATCTATAAATTCAACGCGGATACAGGTAACTCAGAAGTTTACCAAAAACCCAAAGTAAAATTCAACCCCGACGATTACGTTTCCGAGCAAGTATTCTACACTTCTTCCGACGGCACGCGCGTCCCGATGATGATCAGCTACAAAAAAGGACTGAAGAAAGACGGCAAGAACCCAACGATTCTCTACAGCTACGGCGGCTTCAACATCAGCTTGCAACCCGGTTTCTCGGTAGTGAATGCGGTGTGGATGGACAACGGCGGTATTTACGCTGTTCCTAATATCCGCGGCGGCGGCGAATACGGTAAAAAGTGGCACGACGCCGGAACCAAGATGACCAAGAAAAATGTGTTCAACGACTTTATTGCTGCGGGAGAATATCTCCAAAAGAACGGCTATACGTCAAAGGAATACATGGCGCTTTCCGGTCGTTCCAACGGCGGTCTCCTTGTGGGCGCAACCATGACCATGCGCCCCGATCTGGCAAAGGTAGCCTTCCCCGGTGTGGGCGTTTTGGATATGTTGCGCTACAATAAATTTACTGCAGGCGCGGGCTGGGCTTACGATTACGGCACGGCCGAAGACAGCCGCGAAATGTTCGAATATCTGAAATCTTATTCGCCGGTGCACAATGTGAAAGCGGGGACCTGTTATCCATCAACGATGGTCATTACCGGTGACCACGACGACCGTGTGGTGCCGGCACACTCGTTCAAATTCGGTGCGGAATTGCAGGAAAAGCAATCTTGCGCTAACCCGATTCTTGTCCGCATCGAAACCAATGCAGGCCACGGCGCCGGACGTTCTACCGATCAGGTTATCGGTGAAAATGCCGACCTGTTGAGCTTTGCACTTTACGAGATGGGAATCAGAACACTGCAAAAATAGAGAGTGTCCACATCTTTGCATTTTGCACAAGATAAATAGTTGGGTACAACATTTGTAATATTCTGCGCATGCCGACGGTTTCCGTTTGCATGCGCTTTTATTTAAACTTTAAACTCAAAAAATAGTATTATGGACAAGCCAAAACCAATGCTTACGCTTAGCCAAGTGATGGAAAAGCTGCGCGAGAGAGGCATTTACAAAGAAACCCGAATGCACGAGGACGACAAGGTTTACCTGCAAGATTCAGAGAAGCCGTACCAACCGGAAGATCTGACTATTCTTAAAAACTTCCGTTTTGAGGGAGATTCCAACCCCGACGACAATGCCGTTCTGTACGTGCTTTCGGATAACGAGAACAACAAATCTTATATGATAGATTCTTACGGCGCCGCCAGCAATTATACAGGTCCTGCTTTTGATAATTTTCTCAAAGCAATCCCCACGCACGAGAGTAAAGAATACGATTTCGAGTAGCGATCAACGCAAACGAAAAAGCTTCAGAGAAATCTGAAGCTTTTTTATTGATTGAACTGCAGTTTTTGACTCTTATTGGTCTTCTTTGTTGGCGCTTGCTGTTTTTGGGTGTCGGCGTGGGTGCTCTCTTTAAAATCGATGCCGCTGTCTTTTTGGTTGCTTCCCAGCAGCGTTTTCTTCAAGCCGTCTTCTATCGCCTTCCAAAAAAGATTGAAGAACGAGCGGTACTTCACGCGGTCGTAGCCCACATCTACGGCGTCTTGTGCAGGGCCGTTGTTGTTTTTGATGATAAGATTTGCCAAGCCCGACACAAAGCCTTTGCGCTTTTTGGTGTCTTTATCCAGAACCGATATTTTCAGATCGGTCGTTTGGATCTTAACCTTTCCGTCGATTCGTTCTTTGTTTCCGTTTAGGTTAAAATCCAGGCGATCGAATTTCCCCGTAGCGGTAATATTCATGTACGGTCGGATAAACGGATTGATATCTTTGGCCGGCAATTGTTGGAAGTTCCCTGCGATGTGGAAAGCATCTGCGCGGTTCATGATGTTGAAATTCCAGTTGACATGCATCGGCGAAGAACCCATGAATCGGGTATCGATATTGATTTTGACTTCCTTCGGCGTTTCTTTAAAATGCGGCGAACCGATGTTCTGCGCCTGCAGATTCATTTGGCGAAAGAATATTTTTCCGGGGCCGTTTTCGTCGGGTTTGTCTTCCTCGTACCGGACGGTCGAATTTTTTAATTGCAGCGTATTGATATAAAGCGGAAACTTTATTTCGCGCAGCATTTGGGAATACATTTTCTTGGTGGTGAAGTCGGTCGGCGGAACTTTGCTGCGGAAAATAAGAGCGGTCAGGCGGTCCAGCGTTACATTTTTTATTTTCAGATGCAGTTGCTTGTTTTTCAACTTCCAATCGGTGCCGCTCACGCGAATCTGCGGTGCCGAGAGATCGTACAAATCCCGCTCGGCGGGAATCATTGTAATGAATTGCGCGCGGCTTACCGTCGGCTTCATTTTAAAATTGTCGATGACTGCACCTTCATTATCGATTTTCACATTACCTGTCGTAAGGTGGTAAAACTTGTTTACATGGTAGCTAATACTTTTCGCGCCAACATCATATTTGTCGAATTCAAACGGAATGGCTTTTCGCGCGGTGGTACTGTCTATTTTTAGTTTTGAAAGCTTAACATCAATGCCTGAAAATTGCGCCGTCTGCCTGCCGTTCTCCGTAAAGATCACTTTGCCGTTGTCAACCGTGGCATCGTCCAATTCTATTTTGTTGGCAAATTCATCTTGTCCTTTGTCTTTCTTTGCATCCTGAATATGAGTGATGGTCATCTGTGGGCGAGTGAAATGTATTGACTTTAATCTAACACGACCCTCGCGGTTGACTTCTATTTGGTCAAAAGTCATCTCGGGCGAGCGGAAATCATACATATTCGCTTGGTCTTTATAAGCCGCCATGTAATCAGGCGCGGGCAGCAACGATGCGTATCGGAAATCTTTGACGCTCAGCTTGGCGTCGCGCGTGTCCACATTTTTTGCAGACAGCTCGTAAGAATTGCCCGGACGGAAAATGATGTTGTCACCCTTGATTTTGTATTTGTCGAACAACAGCGGAAATCTTTTCCTGACCGATTCTTCTGTCAATTTCAGATTGGTGATCTCGGCGAAGAAATGGTTTACCGAGAACATCAGTTCCCCGGTGTGCCTGTGGATGATAATGTTGCCATTGTTGACCACAACATTGCTCAACGAAAACGGGTCATTCTTTTTATTGGAAGCGTCCTTTTTCGGAGCAGCCAAAGTAATCCTGAGGTCGGGATTGTCGATTTTTATTCTCTTGCTGTTCAGGCGTTTGCGAAAAAGCAAATCCATCAATCCAAGACGGCTCACGCTGACGCGCGTGGCGGTCCCGGTAATGCCGAGTTCGTCGTTCCTGCCGGTGCTTTTCGGGTCGATTTTTATTTCATCGGCCACAATGTTTCCCGTGGCAACGCTTACCGACAGTTGTTGGTATCGGATGGCATAAGGCGTCTTGTCACGAATCAAATCGGGAAGCTTTTTCTGCAACCACAGATTGAACAGCACGCTTATGATGAGACTCAGCGCCAACAAAACGCCGGCGGTTATCAATAGCCGTTTCATCCATTTCTTGTGCTGTTCGGTAAGGTGCATAGTCAAGCTTATAATTCCAACTCTATTCGACAACCCTCATGCGCTCGGACATTTAGAAAATTGCCGCCTTCAAAACTCAGGTATTGGCCTTTGATGCCGCGCAAGACTCCGCTGATGGTCGGGTTCTTCTGAAGCGTCAGAACCGTGCATTGATCGGGTGCCTCGTACGGATAATCAAGCCGCCACAGCTCTTCCTCATGCGAGTAAAACGCTGCCGATTCATCGGGGAAGTATTCGCGGATCTGGTTTCTGAAATCCATCAGATCGACATCCGATTCCAAAGTTTGCAGCATTTTGCGGTAATTGGTTTTGTCGGGCAGGTGCTTCTTCATTTCTACCTCTATTTGTCCGGCTTCATAGCGGTTGGTGGTTCGCGCAATCGGCAGAGCAAAAGTCGCGCCTTGGTCTATCCAACGGGTCGGAATTTGTGTCTCACGCGTTACCCCTACTTTTACGTCGCCGGTATACGCCAAATATACAATGTGCGGTTTTAGCTGAAACTCTTGTTCGTAAGCCAAGTCGCGGTCTTCTTCGCCCAGATGAGCGCGAGAAAGTTCGGGTCTCAAAATCGCACTGCTGGCCATGGGACTCTCGTAAAAGCATTTCTTGCAAAAACCCATGCGGAACAACGGCACATCCAGCTCGCAACTGAGGCATTGGTAACCCGTATGGCGAATGGTCAGCTCACGGCCGAAAAGGTCGTTCATATATATCAGGTCGTCCGACAGATTCAGGTAATATCTTATGGGGCGGTCGTTCTCGGTAATCATTTTGACCAGTTGTCCCTCAAATTTCATAAGCTATTTTCTTGTAAAAATACGCATTTAAACAGCTATTTTTGCTCGGACATAAAAGCTGCACATGAAATTCCTGATCACCGGAGCCTCGGGTTTTATCGGTTCACATTTGGCCGAACGATTACTGAACGACGGCCATTCCGTGGTAAACGTAGACAACTTCGATAACTTTTACGACTACAAAATAAAAGTCCGGAATACGCTGTCTTCCGTTGGTTTGACCAACACTTTCAAGCATAACGGTAAAGAAACCGATCTGAAAGAACTCGAAAGGCTCACGGCCTCGGAAAACTACCGTTTGTATTGTGCGGATATCCGAGACCGTTCGGCAATGAACGATATTTTCACCGATCATGCGTTTGACATGGTCATTCACTTGGCGGCTCTGGCGGGCGTGCGGCCGTCCATCGAGCGACCTGTGGATTACGAGAGCGTCAACATTCACGGAACCATGAATCTGTGGCAACTCTGCAAAGAATATGGAATCAATAAGTTTATCTGCGCATCGTCGTCCAGTATTTATGGCAACAACGAAAAAGTTCCGTTCTCGGAGGACGATAACGTAGACCGTCCGATTTCTCCGTATGCAGCCACCAAAAAAGCAGGCGAAGTCATGGGTCATGTTTATCATCATCTGTATAATATAGATATGATTCAGCTGCGCTTCTTTACCGTGTACGGCCCGCGCCAACGGCCGGATCTGGCCATTCATAAATTTGCAAAGTTGATGACGGCCAATACGCCCATCCCGGTATACGGAGACGGTACCACGGCGCGGGACTATACTTACATAGATGACATTGTGGCAGGGATCTGCGGCAGCATTCAATATTTGA
>RDDY01000204.1 GCA_003852805.1 Chryseobacterium sp. | reverse complement strand
GACTTTACAACAAACGATTGAAAATATTTGGGATAACCGCGAACTGCTGAACGACGAGAGTTCTAAAACAGCCATCCACGAAGTGGTTGCCCGGCTTGACAGCGGCGAACTGCGCGTGGCAGAACCAACCGACAACGGTTGGCAGGTGAACGATTGGGTGAAGAAAGCGGTTGTTCTGTATTTCCCTATCCGGCAGATGGAAACCATCGAAGTGGGGCCGTTTGAATTTCATGACAAGATTCCGTTAAAAAAGAATTACGCTGAAAAAGGCGTGCGCGTTGTGCCTCATGCGGTTGCGCGCGAAGGTGCATTCATAGCCAACGGCGTTATTCTGATGCCTTCTTACGTGAACATTGGTGCGTATGTGGACAGCGGCACCATGGTAGATACTTGGGCTACGGTGGGCAGCTGTGCGCAGATCGGTAAAAATGTACACCTCAGCGGCGGAGTGGGCATCGGTGGCGTACTCGAGCCGTTGCAGGCCGCACCGGTGATTATTGAAGACAACTGCTTCATCGGTTCGCGCTGTATTGTGGTGGAAGGCGTCCATGTGGAAAAAGAAGCCGTTCTCGGTGCAAATGTTGTTCTTACAGCGTCCACCAAGATTATCGATGTGACAGGAAATGAGCCGATTGAATTGAAAGGCCGCGTTCCTGCACGCAGTGTGGTTATACCGGGCAGTTATACGAAGAAATTCCCGGCAGGCGAATTTCAAGTTCCGTGTGCGTTGATCATCGGCAAGCGCAAAGAATCCACCGACCTGAAAACCTCTTTGAACGACGCTCTGCGCGAGCATAACGTAGCCGTCTAACGGGCAACCCGCACAGTGAACATAGCTTTTGACGCGAAGCGTTTCTTTCACAACTCGTCGGGTCTCGGCAATTACTCCCGAGACCTGGTGAGAATCTTGGCGGAGTTTTACCCCGACAATAAATATTTGCTCTTAGCGCAACGGGAAAGCAACCGCGGCCACGATCTGTTGAAATTGCCATCGGTTTCGTTTGTTCCTGTTGCCGGGAAATTTGCCAGACAGTGGAAGGCGGGTAAAATTGCGCAGCATGAAAGTGCCGCCATCTTTCATGGCTTGTCGGGCGAATTGCCGGTGCGCTGGAACGCAAGACCGATTGTGAAAATCGTTACCATTCACGATCTTATTTTCTTACGTTATCCGCGGTATTATTCTTGGTTCGATCGTGTCACACATTACCGAAAATTCAAGGCGGCTGCTTATTCTGCCGATGTCGTTATCGCCATCAGCGAGCAAACGAAGAAAGATATCGTTCACTTTTTAAAAGTTTCCGAATCCAAGATACAGGTTGTTTACCAAGGTTGCCATCCCGCCTTTAAATCGGAGATCGCAAGGGAGGAACTCAACAAAATTGCTATCAAACATAATCTCCCCGAGCGCTTTATTTTAAGCGTGGGGACTGTGGAAGAACGTAAGAATCTGTTGTCGGTTGTCCGTGCAATTGCCGATACAGAGATTCCGCTGGTGGTGGTAGGCCGAGAAACAAAATACGCGCAACGGGTGCATCGCTTTTTGGGAAGACACAAAATGCAGCACAGAGTGCTTTTCTTGCAAAATGTATCGATGACCGAACTGGCCGCCCTTTACCGCTTGGCGGATGTGTTCGTTTATCCAAGCTTTTTTGAAGGCTTCGGTATTCCGGTAATCGAGGCGCTTTTCAGCGGTACCGCTACCATTACTTCCAACCGCAGCAGTTTGCCCGAAGCGGGCGGCCCGCACAGTTTGTATGTCGATCCCGAAAATGTCGCCGACCTTTCGGCCAAGATAAAATTTCTTTGGGAAAATCCCGCCGAGCGCGAGCGTCGGGCACAATTGTCCTCAGCCTTCGTTCAAAAGTTTACCGATGAACGGATTGCCCGGTCTTTGATGGCTGTTTATGAAAAAGCCGGCAAGATAGCCGGCCGTTGATTAATTGACGATCACCTTGCTGCGGTAGGATTCGTTGCCTGTATCGATTTGGACAAAGTAGACGCCGCTGGCAAGATTCCGCGCATCGATTCTTTCTGCTCCGCCGTTGCTCTCCAAAACCTTTCGGCCAACCGAATCGGTCAAGGTTAAATGATAATCCGACGAATCGGACAATACTTTTAAGGTTCTGCTCTGTTTGTCGTAAAGAAGTTGCGGAGTCTTCTTGTGTGTCTCGGCAGTTGCCATGGCACAAGCGTCTGCGGCAGCAAAATGTTGCATGGCTCCTGTGGCGGCCTTGGCAATATTATAAACATAAACAGGATCCATATTGCTCAACACATCGTTAGCCGTGTGCGGATACGGGCTTTCATTTGCCTCGTAGAAACCTGTAATAACTTCGCCGTTGGCCTGAAACGGCATATAGTCGGAAGCGTAAGCTTTGGATGCTTTTGTCTGCAACGGAGAATAAAAGCCCACGTAGCTCATCAGTTCTTGCGTTACTTGCGCCGACGCCGCGTTGTTGTGCATCGGTGGGCTTTCGTCACGGTCGCAGGCAATGACATTGTTGACTTTTCCTTTGACACCGCCAACCTCATCTATGTTGAAGACAAGCTTGATATCCATCTTCGGCGATGTGCCGTTTACCACATTGGCAACGTAATGCTCGCTGCCATATAGACCCAATTCTTCGCCGGCAAAATGTATGAATTTTATGGAATACTCGGTCGGAATGTCTTTCAGCAATCGGGCGACCTCAAGGATTACAGAAGTGCCGCTGCCGTTATCGTTTACGCCGGGGCCGTTGATGGTATCGTAGTGGCCGCAGATAATGACAAAAGTGTTCGGGTATTTAGTGCCGGTCTTGGTAACGATCAAATTTTTGGAAGTTTTATTGCCGATCAGAAACGGATCTTCCACCATCACGGCGGCATCGTATCCGAAATCGGCGTATTTCCCCTTCAGCCACGTCAGCGTATTTGCCTGCGCAACACTGCCTGTGCTTTTGACCCCTAAATTCTGAAACTCGGTGAGCGTTGTCAGAATGTTTTGCTGCGAGACTTTATTTGCTGTTTCGGCGTACGCAGGTACACGGTTCTGTGCAGACAGTGTCATGCCGAAAACAACAAGTGATAAGATGGTTATTAGTTTTTTCATATTTCAGTTGAAAATAAAGTTTTGGATGATCCGATGGCCGTCGGGTGTCAGAATGCTTTCGGGATGAAATTGAACGGCGTGCAGATCATAAAAACGGTGTTGCAAAGCCATGATGATTCCGTTTTCGTCGACGGCGGTTATCTGTAGTTCTTGTGGAAACTTTTCTTTGTTTACTGCCCAGCTGTGGTATCGTCCGACGGCAATTTTATCGGGCAGATCGCGAAATAAAACAGCCTGGCGAGAACAGATTTCAATGTCGGTGGCAACGCCGTGAAATATTTGTTTCAGATTGAACAGTTGCGCTCCACAAGCTTCAGCCAATGCCTGCTGGCCCAAGCAAACGCCCAAGATACTCTTGGTATATTTATAATTGTCGATCACTGCCATTAGTTCGCCGGCCTCGGATGGCACACCGGGACCGGGCGACAGAATGAGCTTGTCATACTCTTCCAAAACTGAGAGATCGGCGAGGTTATTTCGAAAAACATCGATCTGTTGGCCCAAGACGCGCTCAGTCAACTGTACGAGATTGTAAGTGAAACTGTCGTAGTTGTCGATGATGGCCACCTTCATCGGTTACTGTGCGGCTTCGTTGAAGTTGCGGTAAAAGTGCCATTCGCCGTCGGTATCGTGGATAATTTCCAACGGCACATCGGCAGGTACGGCGCGATTTACGGCATCGATGCATTCCGATACATCACTTGTGTACAGACAAAGCATCCGACGGTTGTTTCCCGTAAACGACAGAACCAAGAAATCGTTTTTGCCCAAATGCTCGGTAATCGCTTGCTCCATTTGGTCGACCAATGTCAAGGTTTCTTCATCGGGCAGGCGGGTTGCGGCATCGCCTCGGAAATGATAAACGATCTCCACGCGCTCAGAGTACTCGGCAATATCAATCGATGAGAGATCAATTTTCCGTCCACGTACAAAAACGCTGCAATCGTCTTCGTCCATAAATTTATAGCTGAAGTCGCCGATCATTCCACCACAGATTTGTTCAATTTACTTTTTCGGTAGCCGTAAGCAAAATAAATCACCAGCCCGATTACCAGCCACAAACCGAACCAAAACCAATTTTCATGGCTCATCCCTGTCAGCAGATAAAGGCAGGAAGTGAGACCGATTAGCGGAATCAGCGAGAGATTCTTAATGAAAGCCAACACGCATAGAATAAGCGATATCACGATAAAAAAGAAAATCGCCGTACGGAACTCGCCTTCGTTCGGATCCGACCAATCCATCAGATTTTGGAAGAATTCGGGTTGCCAAAAAAGAAAGAACGTCAGCCCGCCGATAAAGAGAATCGGGAATGAATATTTTCCGTTGAAATACGGCAGATGAAATCTTCCTTTGATTTTCTCCTTTCGAGGCAACATCAATACGCCGCCGCACACGAGGACGAAGGCGAAGATGGTGCCGATGCTCGTAAAATCGAGAATGAATGATTTGTCGGTAAACAAAATCGGTACACCGACGACAATCCCCGTAACAATTGTCGCAAACGACGGAGTGCGGCGCTGCGGATGCACCTTTTGAAACTTTTTGGGGAGAAGACCGTCGCGGCTCATTGCCATCCAAATTCTCGGTTGGCCCATTTGGAAAACGAGCAGAACGGTGGTAATGGCAACAATGGCGGCCAACGAGACCACAAATTCCATCCAAGCGATATTAGCGTTTGACTTCTCGAATATGAAAGACAGCGGATCTCCAACGCCGTCAAAACGCCGGTAATCTACCATGCCTGTCAGCACCAGCGTTAGGAAAATATAAATAACGGTACAAAGTGCAAGCGCTATCAGCATGCCTCTGGGCAAATCTCGCTGCGGATTTTTGGTCTCCTCAGATAAAACACTGAGCGCGTCGAACCCGATGTATGCAAAGAACACACCGCTGACGGCAGACATTACGCCCGCAAATCCCGTGGGCATCAGTGTGGGTTCGCCTGTGGTTGCCGACGGCGGAAACCAGTTGTCCGTGTTCACATACGCCACCCCCACAGCAATGACCAAAAGAATGACAAACAGCTTTAACAGTACAAAAAAATTGTTGAAATTCTTGCTTTCGCGGATGCCTTGGTAAACCAACCATGTGATAAACAGATTGATAAGCAAGGCGGGAATATTCACAATAATTCTAAGTGAACCGATTATAGGCGCTGTATGCCAAGCATTTACAAGGCGACTATTAATGGAGTTGTTCAGCACAGCCTTTTTCGCCTCCATATAGCTTACGCTCAGATAATCGGGAATGTGGATACCGAGCCGTCCCAAGAAACTGGTAAAATAATCGGACCAAGAAAATGCCACATAAATGTTGCCGAAACTGTATTCCATGATCAGCGCCCAGCCGATGATCCACGCGATCACTTCACCAAAGGACGCATAAGCATAGGTATAAGCGCTGCCTGCGGTGGGTATTCTACTGGCAAATTCGGCATAGCAAAGCGCGGTGAAGCAACAGGCAAAACCGCAGATCATATAGAGAACGATAACGCCGGGACCTCCTCGGAAAACCGCTTCGCCAAGACTGCTGAAACTGCCGGCACCTATGATGGCGGCAATTCCAAAGAAGACAATGTCCCAAGTACCCAAGACGCGTTTCAGCTGTCCCGGTTTGGCGTCGGCGTAGTGTTTCCGTCGGAAGAGTTTATTCATTCTGATTTTTTGAAAGAAACAAATGTAAAAGAAAAATAATAAAATAATGGAGCCGCAAACCGATCGCGATATTTTTTGCAATTTTACGCTATGAGAAAACTTCTGTTTTTGCTGATCTGTTCTTCCTTGCTGTTTATGGCGCGAGCACAACAGGTGCCGATTGTCAATGTAGCGAACAATAAAACTTTGAGCGGAGATGTCTACTTCTGTGGCGGCAGTATAAAGCTTCGGGCTGAGGCGGCCAAGACCAATACAAGTGATTACGTCGCAAAAAATGTCGCTATCGCCCAACTCGGTTATGATGGTACCCCGGTTGAATTCCTTGGTCAGACCGACAATCAATTCAGCCGTGCGATTCCGCTGCCGTTTACATTCAGTTTCTACAATAAAAACTATAACAGCGTGGTGGTGGGGTCGAACGGTAGGTTGCTGTTCGGTACTTATCCTGAGTTTAATGAACTATTCAACGATATCTATAAGGATATATATTTAAAGTTGCCGTTGCCAAACAAGGCATATAACCGGCTTAAGGTTGGAAACTCTGCCGAATACCCTACAGCGCAGATATTCAACGCCTTCAATGATCTAAGAACGAGCAGAAGTGCGTCTGAAACTCTGCCTATATTTTATAAGACTATCGGTAACGCACCAAATCGCAGATTTGTTGTCTCCTTCAGGCGTATTCCACAGCAGGATGGCGCCAAATTTAATGAAATGCAGTTCGTTTTGGACGAAGGCACGAACGTCATTACCTTATTTACCAATGAAAAAGGCCAGTCAAGCGATCCGAACCTTAGCAGGGCGATTACGGGGATCCAAAATGAAAATGGTGAAAACGCAGTGACCGGTGACCGAAGAAATAACGAGAACTGGGTAATTACCAGTTCCGATCAAAATGAAGCGTGGCAATTCACACCGAATGGAACACTGAGCAGCACCACAAAATGGTACGTTAATGGTGTAGAGGCAGGCACCGGCGAAACATTCGATTACACACCGGTCAATAATAATAAGATCAAAGCGATTATCAGCTACTCCGACGGCACCACGGCATCGAGCGGTGAACTGATTTTCAAATACCTGGAGAAACCTATCATAACGATAAGCCGCGCAGCTTGCGGCGACCCTGCCGTATTGAGTGCACCGGCCATGCAAAATGTAACCTACAGTTGGATAAATGAGAGTGATGACATTGTGCAAACGGGAAGTAGCAATACGTACACAGCGAAGACTACAGGCAAGTACAGCGTAAGAGTGAAGAGTAAT
>RDDY01000329.1 GCA_003852805.1 Chryseobacterium sp. | reverse complement strand
CGTACCCCTTTTTCCAATTTCTATCCGGCGGAGACAGATTACCTGAATAAAAATGAGCTGGAAAAAGGGGTACGCTTCAACCGGCACTCCAGCCACTATTCCACAGAGTACTGGAAAAATGTACAGCAAGCGAGCATGTACAATTTCCTGTCGAAAAAGTTTCCGGAGCATTTCAAGCTTATGGAAAATAGAACGCAGGCGCCAAACTAAACGGCAGTCATAAAAAGCATTACATCGGCAGCCGAGATTTTTACGAAAGACCGACCTGCGAAATCGCGGATGTAAGCATTGCCGTCACAGGCAGGGGAAACCGCTGCGTTTGTCATTCCGGAGGAATCTAAACGCCGCTGCGAGATTGGCAAATTCAGCAGGCGTATTCCCGCAATGCGTATATTTGGATGTTACATGAAATTGTACTAAACAGAACTTTACTAAAAACTTATGGGAGAATGGTCTAAATCAATTGGAGAAAAAGGAGAGAAAATTGTAAAATTTGTATTTGAAGAAATACTAAATTACAATTCACTTCAAGAGAATAACTCAATAAATTGCAATAAAGGAACAAAGCATAAAGATGCTTCTGCAAAAAGTAATAAAACAACACATGGAATTGATGGATTAGTTACTTACAAATCTCCATTAGAAGATTACACTTTAGATATTGGTGTTATTTCTTCAAAATATGTAGGTGATGAATACCCTAAATATCCTTCTTCTCTTTTTAAATCTCATATCAAAGATTTAGCTTATACATTGGAATGTTTTAATTATTCCAAAGAGAAAAGTAACTTAAACCAAAGTTTTACTGGAGTTAACAAAACTGACATTTTTGGTATTTTGGTTTGGTTATCAAATAAAAGTCCAATAAACTTTGATTTATCAGCTGTTGTATCGAAAGTTCAAATTGACAACGATTTAGTTTTCGATAAAATATTACTTTTAGATAATAATAAAGTTAACTTTTTATACGAAAGTATTTTTAGAACTAAAGAAAATTTTGGTGTATCGAATGTTGATTTTGTTTACCATAATTCTGGATTGAACTTCGCATCAATACATGAATATTCATTCGGAAAAACGTTTCCATTGAACTATTTATATTCAGATATTATTCCTTTAAGAATTCAAAATGGAAAAGACATTGAATTCAGAATTTTCATTAATGATGATTATTCTGAAGAACAATTTTCTCAAATTCTAACATTTGCAAAAGCTTTCGACCACCTTAATTCTACAGATAGAACTGTTTTATATTTTAAAACGTATGATTATTTAATCAACGACAATTCAATTAAACAAACTTTATCAAATTTTCCAACGTATACTTTAAATGAAAATTTATTAGTAAAAAAATTCCCATCTGACTTTAGAAATTAAGAATATGAATAAAGATATACTTCCTCAGGGCGATACTATTAGACAACTGCTTGTTAAATCAAATATTACAAATGCAAACATAAACTCACTACTAAGGGAAAAAGGTGTTTTCTTAGGACAAAATCAGAAAAACAACTCAGTTCCTTTAATAATGAAAAGTATCATTAGTCCAAAAGACTTCTTAGAATTGTATGAAACTCAAAAAACAAAAGAAGAAACTGTAAAATATAGAACTTCATCCATCAATTGTAAAAATGATTTCGACTTTCAAGAAGTAATTGGAGATAATATCGATATTAATTCATTAATCAAAAATCGTCATACATATAAACCTAATTATTCTGTAGTTGGTAACCCTAATTTTTATTTTGAAGATGAATTTACAGCAATTTTCGAATACCAAATTGAAAGAGAAAATATTTTAAGTGATTGGACAAATAACAAAACATATCACAAAGGTGCAGTTACATTAAAAAAAATATCTGATAATGATATACAAATTTCGGTTCAGCAAGATTCGACATCTAAAGAAACATTTGAAGTAAATAACATAATATTAAATGCTTTAAAAGAGCAAATGTTCACAAAGTCACTCATTAAATCATATGACGATATTATTTCTGTAAAGTTTAATCATTTTGACAACTCTTCAAGAATAAAGTTTTTTTACTCATTAACTAGTAATTTTACTATTTATCTTGATTTCAAGTCGATTACAGATATAGACTTATATCTTGATGAAAATGTAGAATCTCATAAAGATGTAAAATTGTTCTTAGATGAAATAGATAATTTAAAACTTAACGGGAAAGAGTTACAAAATCATGTACTTATCTACAAGGAAGAATATTACCCAAAACTAATTTTCGGAGCTGTTAAATTTAGATATGCTCTATCTTTTAGTGGTATAGAAGGAAGTGTGGTTGTAAATCTTGGATTTCCAGATTATGTAAAATCAAAAGACGAAAATGCAGATTTTCAAATGTCAATTGAATTAATTCTTGGTCGTGAACATAAGAATCCAAGTACAGAAAATAAAATCAGAAAAAAACTTCTCGAATTCTTTGAAAAGAAAAAAGTAGAAAGTTATAATAGATTCAAAATAACATAACTGCAATGTAGCAAGGGCTTGGCGCAATGGCGAGTTAGAGTAAAGTTTGAAGTTTCAGCTTTCTTCCGCAAAAAGCCAATTAGTAATTATATTGACTTTCTTCTTAAATTTATTCAATAAAATGGCTTTTGCTTAATATATGGCTAAATTGAAACTTTCCGCCTCGATTTCCGCCACTTCGCCATTATACCGCCCGTCACCCACAACCCTCCGAACCTCCGCACACTTATCTACACTCTAAGAGCCCATTTAACATCTTTGGTAGGCTAAAACATGCATGAAAGTTTTTGCTATTTAAAAGTCTATCGTAATATTGCAATATACAAATGAGCCCATGGATACAGAACCTACAAAGCCGAATGATTTTATCGAAGGCCAGCGCGAAATGGCCCACATCCTGAGAGCATTGGGACACCCTGCACGAGTGGCCATTCTGGAATATTTAATGTCCGTGGACGCCTGTATTTGCGGTGATATTGTAGAGGCGCTTCCCCTGGCACAGCCCACGGTTTCCAGGCATCTCAAAGAACTTAAGAATGCAAAACTGATCAAGGGAACCGTCGAGGGAAACACGATCTGCTATTGCATCGACGAAAATACGATTGAAGAAGTGCAACAATATTTCACACATATCTCGGCCTCCCTTACGCGCAAGAACCAGGATTGTTGCTGAACTACAAAAAGATACAAATATGAGACTGTCACAAGTAAAAGCACTTTTGCCAACCTTAGAAAAGCTAGGCTTCCAACTGGAGAACGGCGCCGTTGTTCCTGAGCATTTCCATGTAACCGAAGTAGGAATGGTTACCAAACACTTTATTGATTGTGGCGGCGTCATTCGCACAGAGAAAACCGTCAGTTTTCAGTTGTGGACTGCCGATGATTTTGAGCATCGTTTAAAACCTGCGCGGCTTTTGAACATCATCCGACTTTCCGAAGAAAAATTGGGCTTGGAGGATGCGGAAGTTGAAGTGGAATATCAGGCTCAAACCATAGGAAAATACGGCTTGGCGTTTGACGGAACGCATTTCCTCCTGCAAAACAAAACAACTGCGTGCTTGGCCGAGGATGCGTGCGGACTTCCGCCCGGGAAAACCAAGAAAAATGTAGCCGAGCTATCGGCAAACAACGCCTGCACGCCGGGCAGCGGATGCTGTTAATCGCGGAATATGCGACCAAAACTGAAGTTTATTGACCGCTACCTTACGCTGTGGATATTCCTTGCCATGCTCGCAGGCGTAGGGCTGGGGTACGCCTTTCCGTCCATCGCCGGAAACATCAATGCTTTTTCCGTCGGAACCACCAACATTCCGCTTGCCGTGGGGCTGATACTCATGATGTACCCGCCGCTGGCCAAGGTAGATTATTCGCTTCTGCCGAAGGTCGCACGAGACAAAAAAGCCATCAGCATTTCACTCCTCCTGAATTGGGTTGTGGGAACGGTTTTGATGTTCGGGTTAGCCGTTTTGTTTCTGCGGAATGAGCCCGAATACATGACGGGCCTGATCCTCATCGGCTTGGCGAGGTGCATTGCCATGGTAATCGTCTGGAGTGATCTATCCAAAGCCAACAGAGAATACACTGCTTTATTGGTGGCTTTGAACAGCCTTTTTCAAATCGTTTCCTACAGTTTTTTTGTGTGGCTGTTCATCAATGTCCTGCCAGGATATCTCGGCTTGGGCCGTTTTGACGTTCATGTTTCCATGCGGGCGGTTACAGAGAGTGTTCTGATCTACTTGGGGATTCCGTTCCTGGCAGGCTTTCTCAGCCGATATTTTTTAATTAAACAAAAAGGAAAGGATTGGTTCAACCGTAAGTTTGTTCCTAAAATATCGCCGATAACGCTCATCGCTCTGCTGGCAACCATTGTATTGATGTTCAGTTTAAAAGGCAATCAAATGATCGAGCTGCCTTTGGATGTGGTCAAGATTGCCATTCCGCTGATCCTGTATTTTTCTTTGATGTTTTTCATCAGCTTCTTTGTCGGCAAAGCTTTGAAACTTCCTTACGATAAAAATGCCTCCATTGCGTTTACTGCCACGGGGAATAATTTTGAGCTGGCCATTGCCGTAGCCATTACGGTATTCGGGCTGAACTCGCCACAAGCGTTCACAGCCGTCATCGGCCCGTTGGTAGAAGTTCCTGTTTTGATTTTATTGGTCAAAGTAAGTCTGTATTTCAAACGGAAATATTACTCCGAATAAAAGATACCCAGCGTTTCACACCGCTGACGCTGATACAAACAGGTTACGGATCTACTAGGTCTACACAATCGATTCAAAATGCAACGCCGGCGCATAGAAATCCGGCTTCCACAACGAGACAACCACACCGGTCTACTCTCTTCAGGTTCTCCAAAAGCCCGGTGAAAGCATAGGCGGTTTTCGTTTGTAATTTTGTACCTGCGAGCTGTATCGTTGGACCTTTGAGGGGAAACGACGGACCTCTTAGGGAAATCGTTTAACCTTACATTTGCTTTTATGAAGATTCCCGACTCTGACTACATCGTGACAAATCAAAAGATAGAAAGCTTAGTGAAAAGCTATAGAGGTCAAAATACAAAGGCTGTACTTATAGCAATAAGCGTCTGTATAAGTCTGTATGTCTTATTTGTTATGAGCCTCGATGCAGGATTTTTAATATGGTTACTGTTTATAATTCTACCAATCTCGATAAGGCTCGTCATCGTATATGATTTTAAGGCTTGG
Organism: Chryseobacterium sp.; assembly: GCA_003852805.1. Classification (GTDB taxonomy): domain Bacteria; phylum Bacteroidota; class Bacteroidia; order Flavobacteriales; family Weeksellaceae; genus Elizabethkingia. The sequence goes on along the minus strand of RDDY01000329.1, from coordinate 1,849 downwards.
GTCAAAGAGACTTCTAAGAAGTATAAAGCAGACGCCGGCGTAATCACAGAAATCGCAAGAAAAAAATAACATCTCAGAAAGCCGGATATTTCAATCAAAGAATGAAGTTGTATTTTTCTCGTTCTACTCCTTTTTGGTTTTGACGATAACGTTATGGTTTTTAAATGACGAGATTCAACTGGAAAAATATGGAACTGAGGCGATAGCCGAAGTCTACCAAATAAATGCAACCTTTTATTCTTCTCACGCCTTATTGGAATACAAAGTAAACGAGAAAAGGTATACCACCGCAATTAAGATTCAACAAGGAAATAATTTCTCTGATAGAGTGTATTACGGAAGAGAGAGAATTAAAGCAAGGGTTGGACATAAATTTAAAATTTTATATTCAAGAAGAAACCCTAGAGTATCCAGAATAATAAGTGAGTACCCGATTGAATAAATATTATTTCTAAAGGCATTGTGGTAAAAACAGACCGAGTGTATCTGATTTACGTTCTGTTTTTCAATTGTACTTTAGTGCTGAGAACCGTTTGACGGCGCCTCGAAAAGACAGACCGCAAACCATGGATTATATAGAGATAAATCGGCAATCTTGGAATAACAGAGTAGAGGCGCACCTGAAGTCGGAGTTTTATGGCCTTGATGGTTTTTTGAAAAGAAAGACCTCGCTGAACGATATTGAACTTGAACTGTCAGGCGGCATCGAAGGAAAAAACATTTTGCATTTGCAGTGCCATTTCGGCCAAGGCAGCATTTCGCCGTAAGGCTCAGCGCCGGTGTTACAGAAGTTGATCTGTCCGGCAAAGCGATTAAGAAAAGCAACCATGACTAAGCGTAGACTGCTCTATCTTTCACCAACCGCTTTAGAAAGTGTATGAAAAAGTACTCGTTTTACTTTTTCGGCGCAGCAATGATGCTGTTTGCTCTCATTCCATTCCTTTTTCTTGAATCGTACGAGCTTGGCTTTGCAATCGGAAAAGTGTTTGACGGGGTTGTATTTTTCGCATTGCTGTCGATTGTATTGTCAATTGTATTTCGCGAACAAATATTTAGTCCATTACGGTTGAAAAGTAAATGGATGCGGTACCCTGTCACAGTTTTACAAACAATAGCCGGCGCGGTTGCAATGTTTTTATTCATCTCCGGCTTGGTCTCCGGTCTTTTATTGACTGTTAAATGTTAATACAAAGGTTTTAAGCACTCATAAAACAGTTTCAAAGTATGGGAACGAACATTATTATATCACCATAAAGCTCCCGCAAGAAAAACGAAATATTGAATTAAAGGTACAGCGTCCCCATCAAACAGGTGAAATATTTGAAGGAAAGTTGAGAAAGGGCAGTCTGAACATGTATTATAAATAAAGCTGTTTTCTACAGGGCAATATAAAGACACGTCTCTTTGGCACACTGCCACAAACAATAGTCAATATGGGTCGCAATTAACAAACCATATTTTGGCGATCATTTAGTAATTTAACCGTCGGAAAACAACCTCTAAATTAACAACCAAAAATCAATCCGTCATACATGAAACACATTCTACAAATTTTAAGCGTTTCACTGCTGTTCGGTTCATGCAGCACCATGCTGACTGACAGGAATATCCGTCCCGACGAGGTAAACCAAATCGGCAGCTTCGGCACCATTTCCATGATTCATCACATAGAAAAAGGAAACCGGATGAAGCCGAGCGACTCTCTGTCGATGCTCTCTGCCAAAAAGTTGGATTCTATCGTGCTGCTGAGCCGTGCGCCAAAAGTTCAAAGAAAGTTCGAGGTGCAGGACGCAGCGCTGAATCATAAACTCCAAGAAGATATTCTGGCTGTGATGGGCGAGGTGAAGAG
>RDDY01000145.1 GCA_003852805.1 Chryseobacterium sp. | reverse complement strand
CGCGCTGTACCGGCCTTTTTTCCCGCCATTAGGTCAGCAAATTGGTGTTCTCATTCGGGAAGATGATCTTAGGCTGAAAGGTCGTTGCTTCCTCAGGTGTCAACCAAGCGTAAGCGATGATGATCACCGTATCGCCGCGTTGAACTCTACGCGCCGCAGGGCCGTTCAGACAAATCTCTCCCGACTTCCGTCGGCCTTTAATTACATAAGTGTCGAAGCGCTCGCCGTTGTCTACATTGACAATCTGCACTTTCTCGCCAACGATAAGGCCCGCGGCGTCTATCAGATCTTCGTCTATGGTAATGCTGCCGATATAGTTGAGATCTGACGCGGTAACTTTTACGCGGTGTATCTTTGATTTGAATACTTCTATTAGCATGGCGCAAATTTAATTCAATTTGACGGAAAACAGACGCATGCTGCGCTTTGCGTCTTGTTTAACAATGTTATGGTTGTTAACCCTTTTAACTACGGCAATTGCGTAACAAAAACCTTTGTTCATTTAAGATTGCATGGAAATAAGCCACAGTCGATTGGCTTTTGATAATTTCACAATACGGTTAAAAAGCTACTCACTCTCTGCAATGCTGCTAATAATGGCGCATTGGCATAATATTAGTGTTCGCAAGCGCCCTATCTCCGTCGGTCTGCGGTTTAGCTTTTTTTCATCTAAAGAAACAAGTACGCCCATAAAGATGAAGAAAGTGAGGTAAAAATTGCACGTTATGGAAATTGTATTATATTTGTCTCAGTTAATTAAACTTAAAAACACCGCATTATGAACAAATCTGAACTGATCGAAGCAATGGCACAAGATGCCGAAATCTCTAAAGTATCAGCAAAGAAAGCACTGGAATCTTTCATCCAACATGTATCTGAAACTCTGAAAAACGACGGCAAGATCTCTCTGGTAGGCTTCGGTACTTTCTCAGTAAGCGAGAGAGCAGCAAGACAAGGCATCAACCCTTCTACCAAACAACCTATCGAGATTGCTGCCAAGAAAGTGGCTAAATTCAAAGCAGGTTCTGAACTGGCAGACGCTGTAAATGCAGGGAAATAATCCCGCAGGCTTACGATAAAAAATCCCGGAGTAAATGCTCCGGGATTTTTTTTATGGTGCCAAGCGAACGCTCTGCCAAGATCCGTCGTCTGCAATACGGTACAGAATTCGGTCGTGGAGCCGATTCGGACGGCCTTGCCAAAATTCTATTTCGTACGGTTTGGCGATATATCCGCCCCACGTTTCCGGTCGCGGGATCTCTTCATCCGCATATTGTTTTTCCAATGCTTCCAAACGTTGCTCCAGAAACTCGCGGTCGGGTATCTCACTGCTCTGCGGAGAGGCCAAAGCCCCCAGTTGACTGCCACGTGGACGAGAATGGAAATACTCGGTCGAAAGATCGGGAGATAAATGTTCTGCGTTTGCCTTTATGATGATTTGCTGTTCCAGCGGCGGCCAAAAAAATTGCAGACACACTTTATGCGTACGGTCCAGCGCTCTGCCTTTTCTGCTCAGGTAATTGGTGTAGAAAACAAATCCTTCCCACATATACGCTTTCAACAACAGCATTCGCGTACGCGGGCAGCCGTCTTCCTCTACCGTTGCCACACTCATGGCATTAGCCTCGGCAATCTGCGGATGCTTCTCCGCCCGCGCCAGCCAATCGTGAAAAAGCTCTATGGGATTGGCGGGAATCTGCGCTTCCAACAGTTCGCCTTTGTCATAAACCTGCCGCAGGTGGTGCAAATCTTGCATAAAGAAATTTATTAATTTTGACTGATGGCTTATTCATACAAAGGTAAGATTTTAATATCCACGCCTGACATCTCCGGTGACATCTTTTCACGCTCTGTGCTGCTCATTATCGAACACAACACCGAGGGTGCATTCGGGCTGATTCTCAATAAAATAAACCGTGAAATAACCGCTAAAATAAAAGAAATGTTCGGCTACGACGCCGATGTTTATGAGGGTGGCCCTGTTTCCAACGACAAGATATTCTTCATCATTCGCGGTGAGAAATTTTTGGAAAACGCTACCGGTATCAATGATGAATACTGGCTGACCGAGGATATTGAAGAAGTGGTGACGGCCGTTATAGAGGAAAGATTATCTACCGACGATATGAAGATTTTCTCGGGTTATTCGGGATGGACTGCGCTTCAGTTGGAGAACGAAATCCTGAATAAAATGTGGACGGTGGTAGACGTGGTCAATTTAGACTACACGGAGGCAAACGATCAAACCCTTTGGAAGAAAATCATGCTGAATCTGGGCGGCGAATTCTTGCTCTGGGCCAACGCGCCCGAAGATATCTCGCTTAACTAAACGTTTCCCGCCAGCTGTCTATCATAGCTGCAAACCTGCTGTGCCCGAATTCTTTATTCCTGATTTTGCGTACGGGACTGATTCCTTTCGCCTCGGAGAAAATCAGGATTTCTTCTGCCTTTTGGGTTTCAAAAGCTATGATCTCCGCTTCTTCAATGCGGGCCGATTTGCTTTTATGAAGATGCGTAACAAAGCTTTCCATCAGCGGCGAAATGTATGCGCCCTCCGTTTGTTTCGGTACTCGGATGGTATCTCCTTCCAGCAGAAGCAGATTGCCGTGGATACTGCGTGCAATGCGTTTTGAGCTGTTCAGGAAGATGACGTCGTCCAAATCATTTTCCGATGCATAGATTTCGCCATAGATATTTTCCGGCGAATGCACTTGCAGATTGCTCAACAGGTTGTTGGAGACCGTAAGCTCTTTGATCAAATCCAGTTCTACCTCGGCGTTCAACTGCAACGGATCTGCCTCCGACTGCAATTCAAAATAATAATTTACCTCCGCCTTTTGCAACGGGTGCTGCTGCTTGCGGTATACCATAAAGCGGATGCGTCCGCAGCTTATGCCGTTCGACAATATTTTTTCTTCAAACAAATCTTGGAAAAATTCCAATGTGTACGACAGCGGAATATTCATCCGCATTTTACGCATAGACGCCATCAGGAAGAAGTAGCAGTCCTCGGCCATAATCAGCCGGCCGTTATGGATGTAGAAACTGACCCACACGGCGTCGCCGTAGAAAAAAGCCCGGTTGGCCGCCGGGTTGTTGTTGATTTCGGAATCTTGAAAAAATTGCAGACTCATCTTATGCGGCTCCTAATTTGATTTGGAGATTTTCTATCAGATTATCCCAATACAGTTTGGTCTCTTCTTCATCATCGGTAAAATCGGTAATGTTCAGAGCCAGATCGTTGGTGATCTCGTCTATGACGATGGTCATCTCAAAGTAGTACTTGGTGCCCTCGTCTTCCTCCCATCGGTAACGTACGAAGCTTTCGGGCTTATAACGGATCATGGTTGCTTTCTCGGCAGGACCGCCGCCCCAGCTGAAATAAAAGTCATCGCCCCTTTCATCCACTTCATCTGCAAACCATTCCGAGAGTCCTTCCGCACTTGCCAGATATTCATACAGAATCTCTGGCTGACAGTGCATTGGGTATTCAAATTGTATTTTAGTTTTCGCCATAATTGCCGAATATTTAAGTGCCGCAATATATAAATTTATTCTATATAAACAGCAATAAGCGCAGGCAAATAACCGGCGCTAAACGGCGTCTAAAGCAGCGAGGATAATGGCGCAGCCTTCGCGGATTTCGTCTTCTGAAACAGTCAGCGGCGGACTGATGCGCAGGTACCGGTTGCGGTACAATTGCCAAAAGACAATCAGGCCCTGCCGCATACATTCTGCAGCTACCGACAACGTAAATTCGGCCGAGCCGAGATCTACCGCCAGCATCAAGCCCTTGCCGTTAACCTTTTGAATTTTGGGATGAATTAGCAATTCACGGAAAAGCTTCTCTTTTCGATCGATCTGCTCCATCAGATCCGAAGCGAGTACTTCTTGCAAAGTAGCCAAAGAAGCGGCCGCTATCAACGGATTGCCGCCAAAGGTGGTAATGTGCCCCAACTTGGGCGAATGGGTAAGGGATTGCATGATCTCTTTGCTGCTCATAAAAGCGCCGACGGGAACGCCACCGCCCATGCCTTTGCCCATCACGAGGACATCGGGCACAATGCCGTAATGCTCAAAGGCAAAGAGTTTGCCCGTACGGCCAAAGCCGGGCTGAATCTCGTCCATGATGAGCAGCGCACCCACTTCTTCGCAGCGCTGTTTGAGGCGGATGAAGTAGTCATCGTCGGGCAGAATAAAACCTGCGGCCCCTTGAATTGTCTCTACCAAAACGCAGGCTGTTTTCTCAGTAATCTTGTCGAAGCCCGTTGTATCGTTAAAGCCGATAAAATCTATAAGCGGAAGAAGCGGCCTGAACTCGCGCTTGTGAGCCTCGTTACCCGCAACGCTGAGGGCGCCGTGAGTATTGCCGTGGTAAGAGTCTTTAAATGCAATAATTTCCTCCCGGCCCGTATATCTCTTGGCCAATTTCAGTGCGCCGTCAATGGCTTCTGCACCCGAGTTCACCAGGTAAGTAACCTCTAAAGGCGCGGGCGTGGCTTCTGCCAGCAATCGACATAGTTCTACCGGTTTTTCCTGCGCGTATTCTCCGTAGACCATCACGTGCAGATATTTGTCGGCTTGTTCTTTTATGGCGTCGATAATTCTCGGATGCGAATGTCCCAACGTGTTGGCAGATACTCCTGCAACAAAATCGAGATACGCACGGCCGTCCTTTCCGTAAATATAACTTCCCTCAGCGCGGTCGACCTCGAAGCCGGCGGCAAAAGGGGTTGTCTGCGCCTGGTATTTGAAAAAATCTCTCTGCATAAACTTGCTTATTTTCTTGTCCGCGCGGGCGGCTTGTTTTTTTGAGCTGCCTCTTCGGCGGCTTTCCGGGTTCTCTCGTACAAACTGTCGTCCGAAATGTAAACCGTTTCCGGATAGTCGGGCGAATCCAAGAAGATGTCTTGCCAACGCCTGAGTCGGTCTTTCGTATTCCAATTGAAATCGGGGAAGAAACGACGTTCGCGCGCAATCATGCTCATCGGGTACAGATCCGTATTCGCGCCAATGTTGCAGGTGATGATGCGCACCTTGCGTTCCAAAAAGGAGGCTTCTATCTCGCCGCAGGTGGACAGCGCTATACCAATCCTGTCCATTTCTTTGGTCTTCGGATCCTGGTTGTCTGCATAGGTAATTGCCTGCGCGTTGCCCACAACGTTGGCCAAGTAGATTTCGCCTTCGCGCAAATAGACGTTCATCAATCGGCCTTTGACTTGATTGAATTCGTCTTTGTTGTTGAGCGAGTCTGCTTTGGAAATGGCAAAAGCGTTGCCGCTGACTTTGATGGAATCCAATTGCTCGCGCTGCATATTCATATAAGCTTGAATGACATCGCCGCTTACCTGCTTCTCGCCCGTCCACGCAATCGGTCGGCCCACAAAATGCAGCTGACCATCGGTCTCATTAAAAGCCAGAGAATCTGCGCGCGCCTGCAGATTGGTTTTGTAAACGCGCGCCTGGGGATACGCCCGTAAGAAACTTTTCTTATTGCCGGAACTGTCCGTTTTCTGGAAAGCCAAGATCTTCTTGGCAGAGAGATACAGCGAATCTTTCGACAATATCTTTACGGCGTAGGGTTTTTCCGTCACCATAGCCGAATCTTTTTGCTCGTAAATTTCTCCGTAACCGCCCCTGATGTAGCGTCTTTCAGCCGGATCATCCAATTGCACGTTTCCCGTAGCTTTCCCGAAACCGGTTATTTGGTTGTAATACATATCGTCACCCGTAAGGATCTTGCCTCGGTAATGAATGCGCGAATTTTTCTCCAAGTAAACTTCTTTCGAGTTCATCAGATAGCGTCCTTTCTCGGTATAGACATAGTTGGACGGATTGCGCTTGTTGGTGACGGTAGTGGGTCCGTTGAAGACAGAGAACGCCTGATCCCGAAAATAGTTTACATTTCTGCCCTCGACCAAGTATTGGTCATTGTTGATCGTATAGTTGCCTTCCAGGACAGATTTGCGTTCATCTACAAAATAAGTACCCGTCTTGCTGTACACGATATTTCTGCCGTCATTGATGGTGCCGCCTGTGTTAAAGTAAGCCGTATTGTTGTTTCGGTCGTAGTATAGCGTTTCGGTTTTCAATGTCTGCTGCGGATCGCTCAACACAACGTTGCCGCGCGCGATGGCTTTCTTGGTATTGGCATCGTATTCCAATTCCCGAGCGGTAAGACGACTGCCGTCGGCGGTGGTCAGTTCCACATTCCGACGGGCTTTTACAAAGTTTTCCTTCTCGTAAAGAACCACGGTGTCTGCCTTTAAAACGGCACCCTGATGCTCAAAACGGACATTGCCCGAAAAGAATGGATTGCCGCCGTACAAATCCGGCGAGCGCTGAAACTTGTCAGAATGGACATACTTGATCTTTTCCGGCGGTGCAGATGCACGTCGGTTGCCCGTGGTAAAAAACGGATCGCGGACCGGCTGCTGTGCATTGTCTGTGCGCCCTGTCTGGGCAAAGCCCGCAACAAACGGCAACAGCAACAGCAACAATAGCAGCCTGCGCATTTTATTTGGATTTCTTATGCCCGTAGAAATAAAGTGAGTGGTTGTCAATCTCTACCCCGAATGCGTCTTCTATCGCTTCCTTGATGCCCTGTATCCGCGGATCACAAAACTCTATGATTTCCTCGATTTCCTTGTCTCCACCGTCTTTATAAATCACCAAATGATCGTGCTGCTTGTCGAAGTAAGATTTCTCGTAGGACGATGACGTCAGCGTCTTCTCGCCAAACTGATGTTTGCGTATGAGGCCGGCATCCAAGAAAATCTCTATCGTGTTGTAGATGGTAGCTTTAGAAACCTGATATTTTTTGTGGATCATGAGCAGGTAGAGATCATCTACATTGAAATGGTGATCCAGATTGTAGATTTCCTCTATGATTGCATAGCGCTCGGGCGTATTGCGCAGACCGCGGTCTTGCAAGTACTGCTTGAGCACCTCCTTTACAATGGCAATATTTTTCTCTTTGTTGTTTCGGTCCATTATGAGGACAAAATTAGCGCTTTTTAATTTGTGTCAAAGTTCCGAAACTCAGCCTGTTTGATCTTTTTTTCGGTCACGGGATTATACA
>RDDY01000309.1 GCA_003852805.1 Chryseobacterium sp. | reverse complement strand
CCTTTAATGATATTGTATGCTTTAAAGCCATCTTGGTAGACACCTTTTTTCTCCCAGGTATCCCGTGGACATGCGTCCCCGAGTATACGGGTGTAGCCCCACTGATGCTGCCCGGTCCAGTTTGGTATTATCCGCTCCCGCGGTTGCATAATATACCCGTCCTGATTCCAACCCACCCTGCCTGTTTTGCGTCCGCCACAGACAAGATCAGCGTAGTATTCAATGAATATATGCAGTTTATCGTTGGTCAGATTTGCTATTTCTATTTTAAAATCCTGTGTTAAAGCTCCAAAAGCATCCGCGTCGGGTTGGTAAGCCATAGCAATATTCAGTCTATGATCCTGCTGGCTTAGTGATGCATAACGATTAGCATTCTGCGCAAACATCAAGTCGGACAACAACACCATGATAAAGGTGACACGCGCCGAGAAAAAAGTTAAATTTAATTTCATAGTAAACAATCTAATTATATTTATTTTCAAAAGAGTTTGAAGCGCCGCACGAAAAGTCATAGCTGCAAAGTTGGTCTTGGTTCTGACCCTTTTCTACACAGTAGCAGCCATAGTGGCAGTTAGCACGGTATTACATTTTAATAATCCTGCAAATCTATTGTTGCATTAAAACGGAAACAATACCCACTGCCGGGTATCTTACAAAAAATTTGCTATTTTTAACACATCTCAATCATTTTCCTATGCCAACCTTCGACGACATAAGTCAAAAACTTTTTCAGATCAACCGCGGACTGACGAACGGTGGTTTTGAGGTGGCCGACTTTGCGCGCCTTGTACCCGCTTCACTCATGGTTCATACCATGGACAATGCGGGCACGCCCCAGCAGATTCTCTACATGAACGAGTGGGGTTGCCACCATCTGGGCGTCGAGCTTGAAGAATTGAACCTGATGAAAGATCACTATTACCGGAAATTCTTTGTGGAGGAAGACATGGCCGAAGTGCTTCCGCGCCTGCTCGATTATTGCCGTAATAACGACTCTACCAAGCAATACAATTTCTTCCAACGCGTAAAACTTTACAAACAGAAAGAACACAAGTGGTTTTATACGGTGTGCAAATTGCTGCCGCAGGACGGCGGGCAAAGTCTGATCATGTTATCCAGCCCGGTAGAAGGCGTCGGTAGCATGATGCGGAAAGTGAGCCGCGTGTTGGAAGAGAACAGGTACATCGCGGCCAACTATCGAAAGTTTTCGCTGTTGACCCATCGCGAAAAAGAGATTATTACACAGATCACAGCAGGAAAAACCACAGCCGAAATATCTGATGCGCTTTTTATTTCCAAAGAAACCGTCGGCACGCACCGCAAGAACATCAACCGAAAACTGGAAGTAAAGTCGTTCGCGGAACTTCTGAAATTTGCCGAAGCATTTGAATTAGTTCCGTAACGTCTTTTTAAAGCCGATAAAATAATCAAAAGCAGACAATTCCGGCTATTGAATCGGAAGAATTTTGTATTTTTGCAGACTATAATTGATAACAGAAAACAAAAACAGCAAAAATGCCAAAACTGAAAACTAAATCAGGTGCCAAGAAGCGTTTTGCTCTGACCGGAACCGGAAAGATCAAAAGAAAGAACGCCTACAAGAGCCACATCTTGACCAAGAAGACGACCAAGCAGAAGAGAAATCTGACGCAGACTTCTTACGTTGCGTCCGTGGACGAGAAAAGCGTACTGCGCCAACTGGCCATCAAGTAGTTTTTATAAACATTTCGGTTTATAAGAATTTTAGTAAAATTCAACAAAAAGTTAACCCTGAATCGGTGCCACAAAGAGGAGCAAGAGCTTCCGCCCTATTCAAAAAACAAATTAAATTATGCCAAGATCAGTAAACGCGGTTGCCAGCAGAGCCCGCAGAAAAAAAGTCCTGAAGCAGGCGAAAGGCTATTTCGGAAGAAGAAAGAATGTATGGACCGTTGCGAAAAACGCAGTTGAAAAAGCCATGCAATATGCCTACCGCGGCAGAAAGGAGAAGAAAAGAAACTTCCGTTCACTGTGGATCACCCGTATCAACGCGGGTGCAAGACAGCACGGAATGTCTTACTCTCAGTTGATGGGCGCTTTGAAGAAGAACAACATCGAGCTGAACAGAAAAGTTCTTGCCGACCTGGCGATGAACCATCCGGAAGCTTTCAAAGCGGTCGTTGACCAAGTAAAATAAAACACTAATCTTTCTGTTATCAATAAATCCCGATGCCTACGGCATCGGGATTCTTTTTTGCTGTATTACTCTGCAACTTATCTATTCCCCGGTAAGTGCGTGTGATCCTCCGGCGCGGGTGGATAATTCTTTGCTTCCTGAATCTTGGTAGCTGCCGTCATTGCCACCGTAAGGTCATTCAGCATATTGCTGGCTGCGGTGGGCGAATTGGGTAACAGCACAAGGTTTGAACGGTTGCTGGAACCGATGGAATGCAAAGTATCGTAATGCTGGGTAACCACGATCAGCGCCGAGGCTTCCTGAGCGTTGATATTGGCAGCGTTCAGCATTTTTACAGATTCCTCCAGACCTTTGGCAATCTCGCGACGCTGATCGGCGATACCTTGTCCTTGCAGTTTTTTGGATTCGGCTTCGGCTTTTGCTACGGCTACAATGCGGATTCGTTGTGCTTCAGATTCATACTCGGCAGCCGTTTTCTCGCGCTCTGCGGCGTTGATGCGGTTCATCGCATGTTTCACCTGCTCATCGGGGTCAATGTCCGTCACAAGGGCTTTGATGATGTCGTAACCGTAGCTCTGCATCGCATCCTGCAGTTCGCTTTTCACAGCGATAGCGATATCGTCTTTTTTCAGGAAAACATCGTCGAGTTTCAGCTTTGGAACTTCGGCACGCACCACGTCAAACACATAAGATGTAATCTGGTTTTCCGGATTCTCCAAACGGTAGTAAGCGTCGGCTACCTGCGTACGGATCACCTGATACTGCACCGATATTTTGAGACGAACAAACACATTATCCAGTGTCTTTGTATCGATGATTACATCCAGCTGCTGGATGCGCAGATTCTCTCTTTTGGCTACCTGATCTATAAACGGTATCTTAAGGTGAAGGCCCGCGTGACGCACAGCGAGAAACTTCCCTAAGCGTTCCACCACCGCAGCGGTTTCTTGTTTGACGGTGAAAAATGAGGCGAACAGAACGATCAGCCCGAAGAATAAAATGACTCCTAAAAATGCCATGGTTATAAAAGTTTAATTTTCTAAAGTTAAGTTTTTCCGGCCGCAATCAGACGGTCATACCGATATCGATTCCTTTAATCTTGCGGTACAGATCCGTTGCGTAGTTGTCCGTCATTCCCGAGACAAAATCCAGCACGCCCAAAACGCGGCGATAGACGTTTTGGTCCTCGTATCGGAACTGCTCTGGGAGAAGTTTCAGAGCCATTTTGTCGAACTTGCTCCGTTCCTCTTTTACCACAGACGGAATAAAATGGTCGAGCAATTCATACAACACATTATAGCCGGCGTTTTCAATCTCCACCACGGCTTTGTGGTTATAGATCTCAGCGATTGAGAACTTCTCGATTTGTTCCAATGCTTTGTTCTCCGCACGATACATGTCCAACAACGCAATGTTCATCTCGCCGCTCAGTATCTTCTCGATATTGTCCCGGAACAGTTCGATGGATTTGTTGATTAGGGCGTTGATGGTTTTCGCGCGCAGGTAAGAAATGCGCTCGTTGCTGTTGGTTATCACGCCTAATTTTTGAGTGACCCTTTGCACGTCGCCATTCTCAGAACTGATCAGGTCGATGAACAGATTCTCGCAATCAGCGGTAGAAACGATGCCGAGACGATGCGCGTCTTCCATATCGATGATGTTGTAGCAAATATCGTCCGCCGCTTCCACCAAATAGACGAACGGATGCCGTTTATATATCAGTGGTTCGTCACTCTCTTGCAACATGCCCGTACCTGCCGCAATGCTTTTGAAGGTTTCTTTCTCGTTCAGGAAAAAACCAAACTTCTTTCGGTTGATAAAATTCTTATTGCGCGCGATGGATTCTGCCGGATATTTTGCGATGCTTGCCAAGGTGGAATAAGTCAGTTGCAGACCGCCTGCATCCTTGCCGCTTTGTTGATGCGTCAGGATTCTGATGGCGTTTGCGTTGCCTTCAAAGTTGACCAAATCTGCCCATTCTTTATCGGTGAACAAGACCTTTAAATCGGTAGCGTTTTCCTCAAAATAACTCGCGATGGCATCCTCGCCACTGTGGCCGAACGCAGGATTACCCACATCATGGCAAAGGCAGGCCGACGCAATCACATTGCTTAGATTGTACAGATAAAAATCGACGGCGGCTTCGGTCAGATCATTCCGGAATCTATCGACGATATATTCTCCGGCAAGACTGCCCAAGCTTCTGCCTACGGAAGCCACCTCCAGCGAGTGCGTCAGACGGTTGTGCACAAAGACACTGCCCGGCAGGGGAAACACCTGGGTTTTATTTTGCAAGCGCCGAAAGGCTGATGAAAAAACAATGCGGTCGAAGTCGCGTTGATAATCGGTTCGGGAAGCCACAGTGGCCGCAGCCATGCCCGTACGCCGGTTGCTGAACAAAGAATTGAGATTCATTGCTTAAAAATAGTGATTAAAAGACAAAGCTTTTAAAAAAATCCGAGGACCAAAAAAGTCCTCGGATTTCGTATTTATCAATTTAAAGTGCTTACATGTAAGCCTCAATCGGCTCGCAGGTACAGATTAAATTTCTGTCGCCGTAGGCTTCCTCCACACGCGAAACGCTGGCGAAGAATTTATGCGTGCGCACCCAGTCCAGCGGATACGCTGCCTTCTCGCGGCTGTAAGGTTTGTCCCATTCATCGGAGATAACGATCTGCTCTGTATGCGGCGCATTCTTTAACACATTGTTTTCGCGGTCGGCTTGGCCTTCTGCAATCTCGTCGATTTCGCGTTTGATGTTGATCAATGCTTCGGCGAATCTATCCATTTCCTCCTTACTCTCGGACTCGGTAGGCTCGATCATCAGCGTACCCGCCACCGGGAAGCTTACCGTCGGTGCATGGAAACCGTAGTCCATCAAGCGCTTGGCCACATCGGCCACTTCGATCCCGAGCGATTTGAACTGACGGAAATCTACGATGCACTCGTGCGCTACCCTACCGTTCTTATTGCTGTAAAGAATCGGGAAATGTTCTTTAAGCAAATCTTTCAGATAGTTGGCGTTCAAGATGGCGTGCTCGGTGGCCTTTTTCAAGCCATAAGTGCCGAGCATTTTGATATAAGCATAAGAAATGTTCAGTACCAGCGATGAACCGTAAGGCGCTGCTGAAATGGCATCGATGGCCTTGCTGCCGCCTGTCGGGATATTCGGGTTCGATGGCAGGAACGGAACCAAGTGTTCGGCCACACAGATCGGGCCCACGCCCGGACCACCGCCACCGTGCGGGATGGCGAAAGTCTTGTGCAGATTCAAGTGGCAAACATCTGCGCCCACCGCACCCGGACTGGTAAAGCCCACCTGAGCGTTCATATTGGCACCATCCAAATAAACCTGCCCGCCGTGCTCGTGAATCAGTGATGTGATTTCCTTGATGTTCGCGTCAAAGAAACCGTAGGTGGACGGATAAGTAATCATGGCTGCTGCCAAGTTCTCGCTGTGTTGTTCTGCTTTCTTCTTCAGATCCTCGAAGTCAATCTCACCGTTTTCGAGGTTCTTCACCACCACTACTTTCATACCGGCCATGACCGCAGATGCCGGGTTGGTACCGTGCGCGGATTGCGGGATCAGTGCGATGTTTCTGTGGTGATCTCCGCGCGATTTGTGGTATTCACGGATGACCATAAGGCCGGCGTACTCTCCTTGCGCCCCGGAGTTCGGTTGAAGCGAAGTTCCGGCAAAGCCTGTTATCTCGGCCAAGTCTTTCTCTAATTCTTTAATCAACTTCCCGTAGCCTTGTGCCTGTTCTTTTGGAACGAACGGGTGTACGCTGCCCCACTCCGCCCAAGAAAGCGGCAGCATCTCGGTTGCGGCGTTCAGCTTCATGGTACAAGAACCGAGCGAAATCATGGAGTGCGTGAGCGATAAATCCTTACGCTCCAAACGCTTGATGTAACGCATCAGCTCGGTTTCCGTATGGTATTTGTTGAAGACTTCTTCTTTCAGCAAATCGCCGTCGCGGTAGAGGTCTCCGGGAATGCTCGTTTCCTCTTTCAGTTCTAATTTTACCGAATCTTTGTTTTTGAATGTAGCCAATTCATCTACCAACTTTTGAAGCTTTTCCAAAGTCGATGCTTCGTTGATCGAAATGCTTACAAATGAGTCGGTAAAATAATTCAGGTTAATGGCTGCGGCTTCCAATTGCTTTTTAAGCTTCGACTTTTCGTCTTCACTCAGAGCAAACTTCACCGTATCGAAGATCGGTTCTTCCACCACTTCATAACCCAACTGTTTTACCGCTTCGCGCAGCGCATTGGCTTTGTAATGAACTTGGTCGGCAATGAAACGCAGACCGTTGGGGCCGTGATAAACCGCGTACATTCCTGCCATGACCGCCAGCAATACTTGGGCTGTACAAATGTTGGAGGTCGCTTTCTCGCGCTTGATGTGTTGCTCACGCGTCTGCAGCGCCATACGCAGTGCACGGCCGCCATAGACATCCTGAGATACACCGATGATGCGGCCCGGCAGGTCACGCTTGTACTCTTCCTTGCAGGTGAAGAAAGCTGCATGCGGCCCACCGTAACCCATCGGGATGCCGAATCGCTGAGTGGTACCAACAGCGCAATCAGCGCCCATAGCGCCCGGAGATTTCAGGCGAACCAGCGCCAAAGGGTCGCAAGCCACCGCTACCTGCAAATCCGATTGTTTTGCCTTGGCAATGAATTCTGTATAATCTGCCACCACTCCGTTTTTGCCCGGATATTGCAGCAATACGCCGAAGAAAGTTTCGTCTGCCGTAAACTCATTGTGGTCGCCGGTAACTATTTCAATGCCCAAGCCGTCGGCTTTGGTTCTCAGAACCGCCAGCGTTTGGGGCAATACCCAATC
The DNA here is from genome assembly GCA_003852805.1 of Chryseobacterium sp. Classification (GTDB taxonomy): domain Bacteria; phylum Bacteroidota; class Bacteroidia; order Flavobacteriales; family Weeksellaceae; genus Elizabethkingia. The sequence goes on along the minus strand of RDDY01000309.1, from coordinate 100 downwards.
TGAAACAAAAAATTTATTGGCGCCGTTCTTCTTTTGCTCTTTCGTCAGGTTGCCGAAGAACATGTGCATGGCTTCTGCGGCCGCCGTAGATTCGTCCAGC
>RDDY01000219.1 GCA_003852805.1 Chryseobacterium sp. | reverse complement strand
GACTGTCAGAGGGCTTTATCCGTGCTGGGTTCAACCCGATTGCTCACGTTGAAATGAACAAAGATGCTTGCGACACTTTGAAAACAAGAGCCGCTTATCATTGGCTTATCGAAAATGGAAAGAAAGAAATCTATACCGATTATCTTAAATCAGAAAATAAATCGAAAGAAGAACTCTGGCAAAAAGTTCCTGAAAGCATTATCAATTCGGTTATCAACACCGAAATTTCAAAACAAACCTTACCTGATATTTTCAAAAAAATTGACAGTGAACTAAGCAAAAGGAAAATTGATTTAATCGTTGGTGGTCCGCCTTGTCAGGCGTATTCTGTTGCTGGAAGAGCCCGCAAAGATATGAGCAATGACCCAAGAAATACTTTGTACTTACACTATGTGAAATTTTTGGAAAAATACCAACCAAAAATGTTTGTGTTTGAAAATGTACCAGGCATTTTATCAGCAAAAAATGGAGAATATTTAGAAAAAATATTGATAGCAGTCAAAAAAGCTGGTTACGAAGTAAGTCTACCTACAAACAAAAACAGATTCTTAAACGCAAAAGATTTTGGCGTTTTACAAGACAGAAAACGTGTGATCATCATCGGTTGGAAAAAAGAATTGGGTTTATCTTATCCCGAATTTGAAATCAAAGAAAATAATTTTCAGGTTCTTAAAGACTTATTTTCAGATTTGAAACCCCTACAAAATGGCAAAGGCACTTTAAATGCTGTCAATTACGCTAAACCAACAACGGCATATTTGGAACAAGCTAAAATCCGTAATGGTTTAGACTTCGTTACGCAACATATCGCAAGACCAAACAACGAAAACGATTTGGAGATTTACCGTATTGCAGTTGATGAGTGGAATAAAGGGAAAAGATTAAATTATGCTACTTTACCACCTCGTTTAATAAAACACAACAATACAAAATCATTTACAAACCGTTTCCAAGTTGTGAACGGACAAGGTGTTTCGCATACCGTTGTTGCACATATTGCAATGGACGGACATTATTACATACACCCCGATAAGAAACAAAACCGCTCAATTACAGTTAGAGAAGCCGCAAGAATACAGTCTTTTCCCGATGATTATTTCTTTGAAGGTAGCAGAACAGCCGCTTTCAAACAAATAGGTAATGCTGTTCCGCCTTTAATGGCTGAAAAAATTGCCGAAAAAATCAAGGAAATGATATGAATGAATTTACCAAAGCGGAAATAGCCAAACCAAACCCAAAATCAACAATCAATTCTTACAGAAGTTTTGGCTACAATCTTTCTACGGCTATTGCTGACATTATAGACAATTCAATTTCTGCCAACGCAAACGAAATTCGTCTTGAATACAAATGGGAGGGACAAAATTCTTTCATTTCTGTTTCCGACAACGGAACTGGAATGAACAAAGAAGAACTTGTTTTAGCGATGACACCGGGCAGTAAAGACCCCGAAGAATTGCGAAGCGAAAAAGATTTAGGGCGTTTTGGAATGGGGTTGAAAACCGCTTCTTTTTCGCAATGTAAACGGCTTACTTGTATTACCAAACGTGAAAATTACGCAATAATAAAGCGTTGTTGGGACATTGATTACATTAATCAAGAAAACGAATGGCAGTTGTTGGATTATGTTTCTGACGATTCTTTTCCTGAAAAAATTGAAAAGCAAAAATCAGGAACATTAGTTCTCTGGGAAAAGTTAGACCGAATTGTTGGCAATGCAGAAACAACAAACGAAAGCGTTAAAAACGCTTTCTATGCTGAAATGATTGCTGTAAAACAACATTTGAGTTTAGTGTTTCACAAGTTTATTGAAAGCAAACGAATAAAAATCTACTTTCAAAACGAAGAAATTGAGCCTTACAATCCTTTCTTATTAAATTTAAATCCGAAACCCGAAATGGGACAACCTGAAATTTTCGGTAATGTGGAAATTACCTATTTCATACTTCCGCATATGTCTGAAATTGGTAAAACGGATTATGAAAATTCGGGCGGTTCGCTGGGCTGGTTTAATGCACAAGGATTTTATATTTATCGTGGCGACAGATTGCTTGTTGCTGGCGACTGGCTTGGTCTTGAAAAGAAACGTGATTATTCAAAACTGGCAAGAATTTCGGTAAATTTCACAAATTCAAATGATTTTAACTGGCATTTGGATATCAAAAAATCAACAGCTACTCCACCGATAGAAATCAGACGGGAACTTTCACGTATTGCGAAAATCGCAATTATGAAATCAGCTAAAATCTATAACTGGCGAGGTCAAAAAACATTTTCCGAAAGCGGAAATGTAAATCACGAGCCTTTATGGATTGATGAAAAAACAAGAGAAGGAATTAAGAAATATAAAATCAACCGAAAGCACCCGATAATAAAATCGTTGCTGGAAGAAAACAACAAAATGGTTGGAAAAGCATTGAAATTGCTGGAAGAAAATGTTCCAATAGAATTGATTTTATCAAACCAAAATGAAGACCCGGCATTTCACGAATTAGAAAAGCAAGCCGACAAACCAACTGATGATTTAATCAATCTGGCTGTTGAGTTGTACAATATAAATGTAAAACAAGGAGTGCCAAGTGAATTGGCAAGACAACAAATTATGAGTTCAACGCCTTTTAATTTGTTTCCGTTAATCAATGAATATCTGAAATGAGTTTATTACAATCAGCAAGAGCAATAGCACATACTTTGTTGTCACTTCATCAGGGACATATCACTGATGAAGTGCTTTTATCTGTCATTGAAAAAGCATCTGCAATCAACATTGTAGAGGGACAAACTTTTGACAAACTAGAGTTATTTGAAATTTTGCGTGCTGATTATAGCGTAGGAAAAGGCGAAATCACAATTTTATCTGATGATGTTGAACCTTGGCTAAATGATGAAAAAGCTAACATCAATTTTGAATTATGGAACAGATATAAATTGTATATGTCAGAAAACGACCCGTCATTTCCTGTAAATGATTTGGACGACTTCACGGATAAAATCCTTGATAAATGCGTTAATCCGAAAAAAGCAGGTACTTGGGACAGACGAGGAATGGTAGTTGGACACGTTCAATCGGGTAAAACTTCCAATTACGTTGGCTTGATAAACAAAGCCACTGATGCAGGTTACAAAGTTATCATTATCATTGCTGGTACAATTAGTTCACTACGCAGACAAACACAAGAAAGAATTGATTCGGGTTATATTGGAAGAAATAGTTCGGCATTTATCCGAGAGAAAGAAAATCGACTTATTGGAGTTGGTAAATACAAATCGGAAACCGACATTTATTCTTTGACTTCTTCGTATTACAAAAGCGGAGATGAAGGCGATTTCAGTCAATCTGTTGCAAACAGATTAAACATACCGATTGGGAAAAATCCTGTTGTTTTTGTAATTAAAAAGAACAAAAGTATTCTTGAAAATCTGATTGACTGGTTTTCTAAAAACGAAAATATCCGAGTAGTGGACGGAGCACCAAAATTGTTTGATGTTCCTGCATTGATAATTGACGATGAAGCAGATGCCGCTTCTGTAAACGCTTCACGGGATATAAACGACATCAAAACGATAAACCGTTTAATCAGAACGTTGCTAAACATTTTCAATCAAAATACTTTTATTGGCTACACGGCTACGCCTTACGCCAACTTATTTATTTCGCAGGATTACAACGAAGAACAAACGACAGTAGTAAAAAACAAAACATACAAAATCGGAGAAGATTTATTTCCGAGAGATTTTATCATCAACATTAAAGCACCAACAAATTATATTGGTGCAGCTAAAATTTTCGGTTACGAAAATGCAAATCCCGAACTCACAAAAGAGCCGTTGGATATTTTCAGAGAAATTGACGATTACGACCCGCCATTTTTCAGAACAATCAACCGAGAAAACAAGGATATTTTACCCGAATATCTTCCGCCAAGTTTAGAACGTGCAATAAAATCATTCATTCTGACCTGTGCCATTCGCAGAGTGCGAGGTCACGAAAACAAACACAATTCAATGCTTGTTCACGTTGCTTTGCTGGTAAAATGGATTGACAGAGTTGCGTATTTGGTAAATGAAAAAACAAAAGAATACAAAAATGCCATTCAAAGTGAAGATGAAACTTTGTTGAAAGAGTTGAAAGAATTATACGAAACAGACTTTTTGCCGACAACAAAAAACGTGTTGGATAATTTAGATTATACCGACATCAGAATAAAAGAGCATTCCTGGGAAGAAGTCAAAAAGGAACTCAAAAATGCTGTTCTTAAAATTGATGTTCGTTCGGTTCACGGCACACGTTCAACAACAAGTTTAGAATACCACAACATTGAAGAAATTGATTACAACCGCCACGAAAACGGTTTGTCAGTTATTGCGGTTGGCGGTAGTCGTTTATCAAGGGGAATTACGCTTGAAGGCTTATCAACTTCTTATTATATCCGAACAACCCGAATGTATGATTCGCTGATGCAAATGGGACGTTGGTTTGGTTATCGCCCTGGTTACGTTGATTTATGCAGATTGTACACAACCAACCAAATTTTTGAGTGGTTCAACCATATCACAATGGCAACCGAAGAAATGCGAAACGATTTTGACGAAATGACCGCAACGCATCAACGTCCAAAGGATTTTCGTTTGAAAGTAAGAAATCATCACGGTTTACTGACAATTACAAGCTTGAATAAACTCTATTTTTCTCAGAATATTGAAATTTCATTTTCGGGAGAAAACCCACAAACCTATTGCTTGCTAAAAACAAAATCTGCGATTGAAAACAACTTTAATGCGTTAAAAAATTTGGTCTCTACAATCGGTTTTCCAACGAAGGAAAACAGAATTGAAACAGGAAAAGGCAAAATACGGTATTTATTTTACCCAAATTCAAATATTGATTCTATTTGCAGTTTTATTGATGCGTTTAAGATTGAACAACCGAGCATCAGTAATGCTACTTTGAGTGAATACATCAGTACACAATCACGAGCTAATAAAATCAAAGAATGGAGTATTTGCATAGTTTCTAATACTGATGAAAAAGTTTTCATTAATCGTTACGAAAACAACCCTGACGAAACAAGGATTCCGAAAGATGATGTAATGACTTATGATTTGGTTTTCAAGGACGAAATTATCACATTGGGTTGCAGTGTGCGTAATCAACCAAAAAACGGAAGATTTGGAGAACATTACACGATTGCAAAAAATCAAATTGATGATTTGAAAGACCGTCAAGTCGATTTGGCAATAAAAACAAATACCACAAGCAAAGAAATCAAAGAACAACGGGCAAGCGAAAAGAAAGGATTGTTATTAATTTACGCACTGGACGAAAGAGGAACACCAAATGTAAACAACGGTATCCCGATTGTGGGTTACAGTTTACATTTCCCAAGAATTGAAGATGAAGTAAAAGTCTCATATACAGCAACAATAAATAAAGATTTTGATGACGAAGTAATGACCGATGATGATAACCCTGAAACTGAAAACGAATGATAAACATAAAATCAATTTGGGAAAATCATAAGCCAACGGGAGAAGTTATCATCAGAACAAGAATTGATGAAATTCCGCATTTGAATTGCTTTGCGGCTACAAACCACATTACGGGACAACATTTATACATAATGTCGGTTTCAAAAAATGTGGCAATTCCTGAACTGAAAAATTATCGTTTCAAAGGTGTTGAAATCTATACTTTACCGATTGAAGCCGAAAATAAAATTGAGTTTTACATTTATCTTTTAGATAACGAACTGAAAGACATTTTTTCTTTGTTCATTCAAAATATTCTGGAAGATATTGAGCCAAGTATTACAGAAAGTGAAGCCATACCAACAACTTTAAACGTAGTTTCCAAATGGAAAAAATTATTTGATAAAATCAATTTCAACGGCTTGTCATTGGAACAACAAAAAGGATTGATTGGCGAATTGTTGTTTTTGAATTTTCTTTTGAATGACGAAAAAACATCTGCAAATGCTGTAAATGCGTGGACTGGTGCGGAAATGGAATTTCAGGCAAAAGATTTTACTTTGGGTGCAGTTGGAATAGAAATCAAATTTACTTCATCGAAACAACCCAGGATTAAAGTTTCAAACGAAAGACAATTAGATGCTGAAAATTTAAGCGATTTGTTTTTGGTTTTGTATTCAACCGAAGCTGTGAAAGACAACGGTTTTTCGCTTAATTCTTTGGTTATACAAACTCGACAAGCAATTTCAACCGATGAAGAACGCAGTATTTTCAATGCAAAATTGCAATTAAACGGTTATTTTGACGGGGATAGTGAGCATTACGGAAGAATGTATTCACTAAAAAAAACGTTTGCCTTTACTGTAACTTCTGACTTTCCTAAAATCGTAAAAAATCAGTTGCCTTTGGGAATTTACGATACTTCCTATTCAATAGAAATTTCATCGGTTGAAAGTTATATTGTGGAACTTGAAAACATACTTACAAAGATTTAGCGAATGGAAAGAGCTTTAGAAAATTATATTGAAGAATTAAAATCAGATGTCGCTTCACGGGTTTATTCGGAAGGCGAAGGAGCGAGTTTTGAGGATAAGTTTACAGAATATTGCATTGAGGTTTTGGAAACCATCGGAAAATCCGAAGGAGCAAGAGTTTTGTCTTACATTAACCCCAACAGTCAAGGTGGAATTGACTGGAAAATAAATGGCTTTTGCCTGAAAGATTTTGCAAAAGACGAAAACAAAAAAGAGTATTACGAAACGCTGGATTTGTTCATCACGTTTTACAAAAACGAGTACGACTACAACATTACAAAAGACGATTACACCAAGTCGCTTAATCAAATAAAACGCTTTATCAATTCGGCATTAAAACGACATATTGACTACATTGATAAATCAAACACCGAATTATATCACTTAATCGAAACGATTGGAAAACAGGGCACAGATTTTGACCGTATCAATGTTTATTTCCTGATAAATGGGTTTTCAAATCACGACAAAGAAAAGATTGAAGTTGCCGATGCAGATGTTTTTGTTCATACTTGGGATATTGCCCGATTGTTTAAAATCAATGAAAGCAACAGCGTTCACGAACCGATAGAAATAGAATTTGAAAATTTTAGCGAGGACGGAAAAGGCTTGCAATGTCTGCAAGTTCCAAGC
>RDDY01000285.1 GCA_003852805.1 Chryseobacterium sp. | reverse complement strand
GCACCATGACCACCGTCTTCCTGTCGATATTGGGTGTGAAATACGCCGTGCTTCTGGGCGTTCTCACAGGTTTGCTGAATGTCATCCCGTATTTGGGAATCTTTATTGCGTTTCTCATCAGCTTCATTATCACTTTCGCCACGGGCGGCGCGTCGGCCGGTTTGTTTGTTGCGCTGGGTTACATCGGCATCCACGCCATCGACGGTAATTTGATTCTTCCGCTGGTCGTCGGTTCCAAGGTCAAAATCAATGCGCTGTTCTCATTCTTGGCCATCTTGGTGGGTGAAAGTCTTTGGGGCATATCGGGTATGTTTTTATGCATTCCCACTTTGGCAATCATCAAGATCATCTTTGACCACGTGCCCGAACTGCAACCCTGGGGGAGATTGATAGGCGAAGCAAATCCGCGGAAGAAAAAGCGAAAATACCGCATCACAAAGAAAATCACGCTGGAGGAAAAGGATTAGAGCGCGCAGCAAGGAATGCCGGTCTTAGTTTTGCTAAATTTGCTTCAGACCTTGATAGCATTATGTTTCCGAAGATAAACCCGACAGATACCCGAGCTTGGCAGCAACTGCAAGAACATTTCATCGATACCGATTTTGATCTGCGCCGGTTGTTCCGGCAGGACCCGCAGCGTTTCAAAAAATTCTCGATCGAGCAGACGAATTACCTTTTTGATTTTTCCAAGAACCTCATCGACGACAAGACGCTGGAACTTCTTTTGGAATTGGCGAAAGAGTGCAAAGTGTCGGAGGCAACAAAAGCCTTGTTTACCGGAGAGAAAATAAACGAGTCCGAAGGCCGCGCGGTTCTGCATACCGCACTGCGCGATTTTTCTGACACGCCGCTTATAGTAGATGGCGAGAATGTAAAGCCCGGCATTCACCGCGTCCGGCAGCAGATGCGTGATTTTTCCGATAAGGTTATCAGCGGAGACAACAAAGGCTTTACAGGAAAAGAGATTACGGATGTGGTAAACATCGGCATCGGCGGTTCCGACCTCGGGCCGAAGATGGTGACCAAAGCGCTGAAACATTACAAAACACGCCTCGGTTTGCATTTTGTTTCCAATGTCGATTGTGCAGATTTGACGGAGACCCTAAAAGCTTTAAACCCCGAAACCACACTGTTTATCATCGCTTCCAAGACATTTACCACACAGGAGACCATGACCAACGCCGCCTCGGCACGCACATGGTTCTTGAAGGCGGGTGACGAGAGCGATATTGCGAAGCATTTTGTAGCGCTGTCCACAAATATTGAAGCGGTAAAAGAATTCGGAATTGCCGAAGAAAACATTTTTGAATTTTGGGATTGGGTCGGCGGTCGATATTCGTTGTGGAGCGCCATCGGTCTGAGCATCTCTTTGGCCGTGGGTTACGACAATTTCATCCGGTTGCTGGAAGGCGCACAAGAAACGGACAAGCATTTCCGCGAGACGGAGCATCGCTATAATATTCCCGTATTGATGGCGCTGTTGGGCATTTGGTACCGCAATTTTTTCGACGCTTCCACCTACGCCATCCTTCCGTACTCGCAGTATTTGGAACGTTTTCCCGCGTATCTGCAACAGGGTGACATGGAGAGCAACGGCAAATCTGTGGACCGCAACGGACAACAAACCGACTACGAGACCGGTCCGATTATCTGGGGAGAACCCGGCACCAACGGCCAGCACGCTTTTTATCAGCTGATTCATCAAGGTACCACCACCGTTCCGGCAGATTTTATTGCCTACGCCAAGAGCTTGAACGATTGCGGCGACCATCAGGAAAAACTCTTAGCGAATTTCTTTGCACAAACCGAGGCCTTGGCATTTGGCAAAAATGAGGAAGAGGTGCGGAGCGAATTGCAGGCGGCGGGGATTACCGATGCAGATTTGGATAAGTTGCTGCCGTATAAAATATTTGGTGGAAACAGCCCGACAAACTCTCTGCTGTTTGATGAATTGACACCTTTCAGTCTTGGTCAATTGATTGCGCTGTATGAACATAAAATTTTCGTCCAAGGCATCATCTGGAACATCTACAGTTTTGACCAGTGGGGCGTGGAACTGGGGAAAACGCTTGCGGGGAAAATTCTTCCCGAGCTTACGGGCACGGCACCGGTAGAATCTCATGACAGTTCTACCAACGGTCTCATCAACTATTACAAAGCAAATCGTTAAATTTGCAAAAAAATTGCTGATATGCAATCGATTACCGTGTATCCGGAAAATCCGGCAGATTTTGAGTTATCGAAATCGATGTTGGAGAAAATGCAGATTCCGCTTGAGAACTGCGATGAGCAAGACTTTGAGTTTACGGAGGCGATGAAGAAAGCCGTAAAAGAGACGCAGAATCAGGACCGTACGACTTTTAAGAATGCCGGCAGCGTGTTGGCCGAGATGCAATAAGAGTATGGCATATAAGATCAAGCTCCCGGATCGGGCTATTGCCGACGCAGCGTATTCTTATTACGCTCCGTTTTCTGAATCAACGGTTGCACATTTTTCACACCGGCTATCAACTGCAGTCGACACATTGAAGGAAGATCCGTTTTTCAAGATCATGTCCGAGAATGTTCACGGCCTACCTGTTAAAAAGTTTCTCATCTGCTCTTATTTGAAGTGACCGAAGACTCCGTTTACATTCTCTCGATCTCAACACATACCAAAACCCAGACAAACACCCTCAATAAATAAAGACATGGCGCTGATCCTGAACGGACTAAAAGTCTCTAAAGACATCAAAAACGAAATTAGAGAAGAAGTAGAAAAAATACTGGCGCGCAAGCGCCGCGCACCGCACTTGGTAGCAATCCTTGTGGGCAACAACGGTGCCAGCTTGGCCTATGTAAACAGTAAGATCAAAGATTGCAAAGAGGTGGGATTTCGTTCGTCGCTGATCCATTTCCCGAGCACCGTTTCTGAGGCAGAACTCTTGGAGAAAATAGATGAGTTGAACAAAAGCAAGGAAGTGGACGGTTTCATTGTACAGCTGCCTTTGCCGAAGCAGATGGATCAGGAAAAGGTAATCATGGCCATAGATCCTCGTAAGGATGTTGACGGATTCCACCCCGAAAATTTCGGCAAGATGGCGCTGGAAATGGATACTTTCTTGCCCGCCACACCGTTCGGGATCTTGACCTTGCTGGAAAGATACAATATAGATACCCAAGGAAAACACTGCGTAATCATTGGCCGCAGCCGCATTGTGGGCAGACCGATGAGCATCTTGATGGGACGCAAAGACTTCCCGGGAAATTCAACTGTGACCCTTACGCACTCTTACACTCCGCATATCGAAGAATACACCCGCAGTGCAGACATTGTGATAACGGCTTTGGGCGATCCGCATTTCCTGAAGGCCGATATGATTAAGGAAGGCGCCGTCGTTATAGATGTGGGAATCACTCGCGTGGATGACGACAGCGAAAAAGGTTATCATCTGGCCGGAGACGTTGATTTCGACGATGTCAAAGACAAGGTTTCGGCCATCACCCCCGTCCCCGGCGGTGTGGGACCGATGACGCGGGCAATGCTGTTGAAGAACACCATTCTTGCGTACAAAACTTCAGTTTATAATGATTAAAGAACAACAAGACATATTATTGAACGAAGGTAAAATGCTCCCCGTAATGGAGCATTTTTATACTTTGCAGGGCGAAGGTGCCCATACCGGAAAAGCAGCATATTTCATCCGTTTGGGCGGCTGCGATGTAGGCTGTCATTGGTGCGACGTAAAAGAAAGCTGGAACCCCGAACTCCATCCGTTAATGGATGCCGAAACTTTGGCTACGGTAGCGGCACAGCATTGTAAAACCATTGTACTAACAGGCGGCGAGCCTTTGATGTGGAATCTGAACATACTGACAGCGCGACTGAAAGAGCTGGGCTGCACCATACACGTGGAAACGTCGGGCGCATATCCCGCCACAGGCATCTTGGACTGGATTACGCTTTCGCCCAAGAAAACCATGCTGCCGCTGTCCGATATCTACGACAAAGCGAGCGAGTTGAAAGTGATTATTTTCAACAACAATGATTTTGAGTTCGCGCAGCAACAGGCCGAAAAAGTCTCCGCCGACTGTCGTCTGTACATGCAAAGCGAGTGGAGCCGCAGAGAACGGATGTACCCGCAGATTACGGAATTTATTCTGAGAAACCCGAAATGGCAGGCGTCTGTTCAGACGCACAAATACCTCAATATTCCTTAATTTTATCGGATGCAGAACATTCGGTACTCCCGTTATCTCAAAAGCTTTGTCATCTTTATGGACTTGGCGGCGGTGGCGGGCAGCTTTTTGTTCTGCCTGAGCCGGGAAGAGAATCTTTCGGATAGCGAACTTGAGCTCAACTTGTTCACACTGGCACTTTTGCTGGTGGTGTGGTTGCTGCTGAGCGCGCGTACCGCGTTGTACAATATTCCGCGCACCACCACCTATACCACGCTGCTGGAAAAGACGGTCAGCCATTTGATTCTCTTTCTTTTTTGTATTCTGCTGATCGGCAAAGCCACTTTGAACGAGGTTATCTCCGGATATAAATTCGAGCTGAGCTTACTGCTGTTTTCGTCGATCATCTTAGTGAAAACGGCCGTCTTCCTGATGCTGAAGTACATCCGTAAAAAGGGACTCAACCACAGGAACGTCATGTTTTTGTCGGACAACCAAAGCACCTGCATTTTGCGCAACGTAATTGCAGAGCGGCCTGACTACGGCCTGCAGGTTTATGACTACCACGGCGACCCGAGCGATGGAACAGAGCTGAAGAAATTCTGGCGAAGCAACGGCATCCATTCATTGTTTGTGCCCATCGACTACAACCTTCCCGACCGCGCCGATGATCGAATATTCCGCTTAGCCGAGCAAGAAGGCGTCAAGATGATCTTCGTACCGTCTGTCGGATCGATGGATTTCAATGCGTTCAGCTTGTCGTATTTCGATACGCAACCCATTTTGCAACCGGCAAAATATCCGTTGGATTATTTTGCCAATCTCACTCTGAAACGAAGCCTCGACATTCTGTTTTCTACCGTTTTCTTAGTGGTGATCGGCAGTTGGCTGTTTCCTTTGGTCGTTCTTCTGATCCGTATGGACAGCAAAGGCCCCGCATTCTTCGTGCAGAAACGGTACGGCTACCGCAATGAAGTCTTCGGTTGTTTAAAATTCAGGACGATGGTTGTCAACAAAGAATCAAACTCCGCCACAACACGCCACAACGATAGCCGAATCACGCGTATCGGCCGTTTTCTGCGTAAAACGAACATAGACGAGATGCCGCAGTTCATCAACGTCTTTTTGGGGGACATGTCCGTTGTGGGGCCGCGCCCGCATATGCTTGCCGTGGACGACCGATATAAACCCGGCATCAGCCGTTACAATATGCGCAGCAGGGTGAGGCCCGGAATTACGGGATTGGCCCAGGTCAAAGGCTTCAGAGGCGATACGGGGAACATGAAACTGGAGATGAAAAAAAGAATCTTGGCCGATATCTATTATGTCAAAAATTGGAGTCTGTCGCTGGATCTTGTCATTATCTTCAAGACGGTTTATACCACTTTGGTCGGTCTGAAAAAATAACATCTCAAACCGCGGGTACTGAAAGAATTCTTAATTTCGCATAATGATTAAACTGCTCAACGCTATCGGCGAATATTTTATGCTCTTGGGAAAGAGTATCAAGAAGCCTCAGAAAATGAGTGTCTTCTTCAAATTGCTCATGCGCGAGATCAATGATCTGGGAGTAAATTCATTCGGTTTGGTACTGTTCACCTCTACCTTTGTGGGCGCGGTGGTTGCCATCCAGATGTATAATAACTTCAGCGCTTCCTCCTTCCCGATTCCGTTGACTTTTATAGGATATGCCACCAAGGTTGTATTGATTCTTGAATTTGCACCCACCATCATCTCGGTTATCTTGGCGGGCAAGGTAGGTTCTTACATTGCTTCGAGCATTGGCACCATGCGCGTTACCGAGCAGATTGACGCTTTGGACATCATGGGCGTCAACTCACCCAACTTTCTGATTTTGCCCAAGATTGTAGCAAGCGTAATCTTCAATCCGTTGCTTATTGCCATCAGTATTGTCTTCGGCATCTACGGCGGCTACTTGGCGGGCAAGGCCACGGGCAACTGGTCAGACGCAGATTATATCACCGGCATACAGATGTATATGCCGACTTACTTTATCTGGTATGCGTTTCTGAAAACCATTGTGTTTGCATTTATCATCGCCACTGTGCCCGCCTACTTCGGTTACACGGTAAAAGGCGGATCTCTTGACGTGGGCCGCGCGAGCACGCAGGCCGTTGTTTGGACCATTGTATCAATAATTATGGCCAACTTACTACTAACCCAAATGTTCCTGAGCTGATGATTGAAGTAAAAGATTTGAAGAAGAGCTTCCGCAATGTTGAGGTACTGAAAGGGATCAATACCACGTTTGAAACCGGAAAGATAAATTTGATCATAGGTCAGTCCGGGTCAGGGAAAACGGTATTTCTGAAATGCATGCTGGGGGTTTTCGAGCCGACATCGGGCGCCATAGAATTTGACGGTCGAAATTTGGTGGAAATGGGCCGTGACGAGAAGCAGACCATCCGCTCAGAAATCGGCACCGTCTTCCAAGGCAGCGCATTGTTCGATTCCATGACGGTGGAAGAAAACATTATGTTCCCGCTCGACATGTTTACCAATGAGACTTACCGACAAAAGAAGCGCCGTGTGCTGGATGTCATCGGTAAGGTAAAGCTGGAAAAAGCCAACCGCAAGTACCCTTCTGAGATTTCGGGGGGAATGCAAAAGCGCGTAGCCATTGCACGCGCCATTGTCAACAATCCGAAATATCTGTTTTGTGATGAACCGAATTCGGGCCTCGATCCGAACACGGCCATCGTTATCGATGAGCTGTTAAAGGAGATTACAGAGGAATACAAGACGACCACCATCATCAATACCCACGACATGAACTCTGTGATGACGATCGGCGAAAAGATCGTCTATTTGCGTGACGGTCTTAAAGAATGGGAAGGCAATAAAGACATCATCATCAATGCAGACAATCCGCATTTGATCGACTTCGTTTACTCTTCTGAACTGTTCAAGCAGTTGCGCCGCAATCTGCTGGAAAAACATCAAAATCTATAACCATGAAAAAATTAATCATCGCGGCTTTTGCCGTGGCATCCATCGGCCTTAGCGCTCAGGTCTCAGTGGGCGTACGCGCCAATGCTTTGTTCA
>RDDY01000111.1 GCA_003852805.1 Chryseobacterium sp. | reverse complement strand
CGCCCGTCGACGGATTCAGCAAGTAGGTGCGTGAGCTGCGGGTGTCATACCAATTGTCGTAAACAAGCGCCGTTTTATCGTCGCCCCAAGTGATGCCGCTGAAACGCTGCGGCAACTTCATCAGTGATTTCGGTGCGGTATTGAAAGGACTTTCCCAAGTGAAGATCTCGTCACGGGACTCCGCATTTTTGGACTGATCTCCGCCATCCAATGCTTCCACAAAATATAGCACGGCAGGTTTGTCGTTACGCCAAGCCATATTTCGCTTGCCGGTGCGCACAGATGAAAAACCTTTAGGCATGATTTCATTCAGCGGAATCTCGTTTACGGTCTTCAGGAATTTGCCGTTGCTGTCGTAGATCTTCGTAGTCATCGGGAAACGGTTGACGGGCACAATGTATGAGAACGGCCTCTCTACCGTTGTTACCATCAAGAAATTTCCGTCGGGCGAGAAGGATTGACCGATGTACAAATCGGGTTTCAGCAGTTCTTGCTTGGAGCCATCGACTCCTATTTTATAGATTGTCGATGTGGCGAGCGTTTCAAAATTTGCCTCGTCTTGCGGAGTTTTCAGGAGATCTTGGTAAGTTCTGTTCTGAGAAACCTTGCCATCGCTGGTGGAAACCGTCGGCCCTTTCGGCAGGTTGTCTTTCTCGGAAAGCAAAGGCTTGCGGTTGTCCGGCAGGACGTTTACCAGTAAACTTTTAGAATCTCTGAACCAACTGTACGGCGAGCCCAGGTTTGCATTCAGGTTATCAGCCGTCAGTTTTCGGGCGCGGGCCGTGGCCAAGTCTACCAGCCAAAGTTCAACGCCTTTATCCGTAGTGTTGGTAAAAGCCAAGGTTTTTTCGTCGGGCGAAAAAGAAACGTAAGCAATACGTGCGTTCTGCGGCAGTCCTGTCACTTGACGCTCTGTTTTTTCACCGAATCTCTTCAGCTTGAGATTATCTGAATAGGTAATACTGCTGCTGATATTGGTTACAGGATTAACGCGTAAGCCGGCGAGCTTCATTTCTTCCTGATTCAGATCTTCCAGTGTTTTGTACGTGGGGCGGTAGGAGAAGATCATCCAGTTTTTCTTACTGTCGGTCAGCACCTGCGGTGCTCTTTCAAACTCTGCCAATTGCAGAATTTCTTTCGGAGGTTTTTGGTAGGTAACGGATTCTTGGGCGTGCAGCAAACCGGCAAACGCCAGCGCCACAAGACTGTACTTGGTTCTCATAGGTTATAGATTATTTTTAGCTAAAATAAACAATAAACCTTTATGGAGCAGCAGGCCGATGGTTCGCTACGCTTGCGGATACTTCAAATCGATCCGGAAGGTGGTGCCTTTTCCGGGCTCACTGTTGACGATTCTCAGGTCGCCGCTGTGATACTCGTTTATCGCGCGCCGTGCCAGCGACAAGCCCAAACCCCAACCGCGCTTCTTGGTGGAAAAACCGGGTTTGAAGGCATTGCGCATTTGGCGTCTTGACATCCCGCTGCCGTTATCGCAAATATCCAAAAGAACGTGATGACCGCGGCGGAAGAGTTTCATTTCCATTTTTCCTTCGCCGCGCATGGCATCTACAGCATTTTTTACCAAATTCTCAATAACCCAGCTCATGAGCACGCGGCTGTGCGGAACGATAACCTTTTCATCGGGAACGGTCAGTGAGAAATCAACTTTGGACGAAATGCGTTTCCGCAAATACTCATAATTCTCCCGAACGGTTTCGCCAAAATCCCGATCGCTCAATTCCGGCACCGAGCCGATTTTTGAAAAGCGCTCGGATATTGTTTTCAACCGATCGATATCGCGCTCTATTTCTACAGCGGCTGCGCTTTGGGCATTCTCCATTTTTAGAATTTCCACCCAACCAATCATTGATGACAGCGGCGTCCCTATCTGGTGCGCAGTTTCCTTCGCCAAGCCCGCCCATAAAAAACCTTCGTCCGTTTTCTTGATGGTTTTCAAGAACCAAAACGAAAATGCGATATATGCAGCGAAGATCAAACCCAGTAAAAACGGATAATACCGCAGATTGTTCAGCAGACGGGAGTTGGTGTAATAAATGTACTGGTTTTGTCCGGACGGCATCACCACTTCTATCGGCGCGTAAGATTTCTCCATCTCGGCCGGCAATGCTTTTAACTTTTGCGGGTCTTGCTCTATACTCTGCGGAATGTTCCGCCAGTACAGCGGATTGTTGAAACGGTCGGCCACAACCACGGGGATGGAGTTGTTGTCTTGGATGATGCTGAGAATCAACTCCTGAACGCGCGGATCTCCCATGTACTGATCGTTCAAGAACTTTTGCGCGCTCGCAAAAACCTTGATCCGGTGGATTTCTTCTTTCCGCAGATAATTGATGAGTACTGTAGAAGCGGCCACTATTCCCGCCAGCACCACCGTCAGGAAAATGTAAACCGCCCAGTTGGCAAATCTGCTGAAGAAGCTTTTTCTCATTTACTTTAAAACATCCAACACCCGAAACATTGCCGGATTGATGCTTCCGCCCGAATAGTTGTTGATAATCATGGAGAAAACGTAAGTCGTCCCATCCTTGGAGGTGTGGTAGCCCGCGTAGGCTTTGCTGTCTTTTATGGTTCCGCTTTTCATTTTCATCTGGTTGTAAGTGGGAAGAGCGTCATAGAACGCGGGGAACCATTTTTGTTTCCGAGCATAAGCCAACGCTTGCGCTTCGGCCTTTGCTGAAACATAATTTTGTGGCGAAAGGCCGCTGCCGTCGGCAAAGTTAATCATCGGTGCCGCAATGCCTTTGCCGACCCAGAAGTTTTTCAATGTTTTAATGCCGGTTTCAAAGTCCGCCTTGCCGCCGGTTTCTTTGCCGATGGTTTTCACAAAAGCTTCACCATACAGATTGACACTTTTGCGTAAAAACCAAAAAACAATCTCGCTAAGTTTCGGAGATTGATAAGTGAAAAAAGTATTCTTAGAAGGGTACAATGCGGTCGAGCGGCCAAGGGTTTTGTTTGTCTGAACGCTTACCACAGATCCGTGTAATTTAATGCCGTTTTCTTGCAGCCATCCGGCTATTTCCTGCCCCAACAGCAACGGCGGATTGGGTACTGCGCCCGATACGGTAGTCGATTTGCCTGCGGGCAAACTGCCGTTGATCAACGCCACGTCGGAATAAGGCGCCGCATAAATGATGCTGTTGTCGCCCGACCCCGCGCCTTTGGTCTCGTTGACCCACTGTAGTTGAGGGTTATTTTTGAAAGTCATGTTATCGCTTCCCGGACGAACGCTTACTTCAAATTGGTTCTCGTTCCAATTGATGCCGAAGATACCCGCGCCGTAATAATTGCCGATATCGTTCCACGGCCAGCCGCCCGGTGTGGTCTGAAAGTCAAAAACCGAATCGTCCATAATCAGATTGCCGGTAACCTCGGTAATGTTTTTCGCGGTCAAGGCTGCCAGCAATTTGCGCTTGAAATCTTCGGGTTTGTAGCCGTTGTAGCGCCAACTGCCCAGCGTGGGATCGCCGTTGGAAGTGATGTACAGATCCTCTACGGCGCCGTTGCGCAGTGTGCCACTGTAGGCGGCTCTTGTTTCGTACCGATAATCCGCGCCCAACAGATCCAGCGCCGCAGCAGCCGTCATTATTTTCTGGGTACTCGCTGTGGAAAGACCTTTGCTGCCGTTGTAGTCGTACACCAAATTACCGTTGTCATCGCACACGTAAAAGGAAAGCGATGCAGCCAACATAGCGTTTGACGACAACAATTTACGCGTCTCGGCGTCCAAGCGCTCGGCAACCGATTGCGCGCTGATCTGTACACCAACAAGGAAGATCCACAGCAGTTTTCTCATCTATCTCAAATTGCAAAAATGTTGATCGTCCGTTCCGGCAAAGTCACGTACGGCGATAGTTTCTTGCTCCCCCGACTTTAGGTTCTTGATTGTTACCGTATCATTCTTTATCTCGTCTTCGCCTACAAATGCAATCTTTGCGATGCCTTTTTTCTCGGCATAGGTAAACTGTTTCTTCAGTTTTGCAGCCTCGGGATACAGCTCGGCTGAGATGCCTTTGTCACGCAATCGCTTTACGAGCTTTGCCGCGGCAACCGCTTCGGCCTCTCCGTAATTCGCGAAAAGATATTCGGTGGTTTTCGCAAGGCTTTCGGGGAAAAGATCGAGTTCATCCATCGCAAGAAAAATGCGATCCAATCCGAACGAAATGCCAATGCCCGGAATGTTCTTCACGCCAAACAACTCCGTCAGGTTATCGTATCTGCCGCCGCCGCCGATAGAACCCAACTCTACTCCGTCGGCTTTGACCTCGAAAATGGCGCCTGTGTAATAATCAAGTCCACGCGCTAACGTTATGTTGAAAATCAATTTATGCGTTGGCAAGCCCAAATCTGCACAACGTGTTATGACGGTTTGCAATTCATCGACGCCTTGAAGTCCGATGTCGATTCCGTCAAACCTTTCGCGCAGTTTAAGAAGCGTTTCTACAGAATCGCTCTGCGGCTCAAACAAAAACGCCAACTTCTCAATCGACGCTTCGGGGATACTTTTTTCGCGCAGTTCTTTTTCCACGCCCTCGCGACCTATTTTGTCCAGTTTGTCCAGGGCAACAGTGAAATCCGTCAACCGATCTTGGATGCCTGCATACAATGCAAGCCCTGTCAATACTTTACGGTTGTTCAGATGAATAGTAACAGACAGCTTAAGCTTCTCAAATACCGACAGATACAGCTGAACCAGTTCTACCTCTTGCCAAAGACTCTCGCTGCCGACGATGTCTGCATCGCATTGGTAAAATTCTCGAAAACGCCCTTTCTGCGGACGGTCTGCACGCCATACAGGCTGGATCTGATACCGTTTGAAAGGAAAAGTCAGCCGGCCGTGGTTCATGGCCACATAGCGCGCAAAAGGTACGGTAAGGTCGTAACGCAACGCTTTGTCCGAGATCTGCGCAGTCAGCTTTTGTGAGTTTCGTTGTTGCCAATCGGCTTCGTCTGCCTTAGCGGCATAGTCGCCGGAATTCAGAATTTTGAAAATCAGACGATCACCTTCCTCGCCGTATTTACCGGTCAGGGTAGCCAGGTTTTCAAAGCTGGGCGTTTCCAGCGGTTGGAACCCTGCGAGCTGAAACTGTTGTTGAATGATGTCTGTAATATATCGTCTCCGCGACACGTCGGCAGCAGCGAAGTCACGGGTGCCTTTTGCTAAGCTTGGTTTCAATGCAATTGTTTTATCGGTTTGTCACAGCGCTTTCGGCTGTTCAGCAAAAATAACAAATATAAAACTGCGATAAAACGGAGTCGACGCGAATCGTCGAAACGGTTGATTGCCTAAACTCCGGCAAGCACCTCAATTATTTGCTCGCCGTAGCGGGCGATGCGCCGATCACCAAATCCCCTCACCTGCCTCAGTTCTTCTACGGATATAGGTTTGAATACGGCAAGCGCAGCCAATTCTCGGTTGCTGCATATCATATAGTAAGGCAACAGTTCGGCTTTTGCCGTCTCACTGCGCCATGCCCGAAGCGCTTCAAAAATTATTTTCTCTTCTGCCGTTAGAGAGGTCTTCTCGTTCTGTTTTACGACAGAGTCAAACGACCCCGCCTGTGTTTCTACGCGCGGTTCGAAAGCAACGGCAAAAGACCAATAAGGTTTCTCGGCCTGAACGAATGCCGGAACAAGTTGCACTACATTTACGGTTTTCAAAAAATCGTTGAACGTCTGCATCTCTTTGCAAACAGGATCTGCCGGAATAGTGAACAATTGCAACTGCATAGCTTTGAGTCTTAGAGAAAAGAAATCCCCGAAATACGGACTTATGAAGATTGTGTTTTTTGGATAAATGTTCGGGGATTTCTCTGTTTACTTACTTCCTAAAAGAACCAGTTCGTCAATACGGACCTCTGTAATACTGCGTTTTTGTCCGTCTTTTTCATAGGTTCTGTAGGTAAGCTTGCCTTCTACGGCAATCTCTTTTCCTTTAGGAACATACTTGTGCAGCAGTTCGGCGGTTTTCCCAAAGGCTACCAAATTATGCCATTGCGTTTCTTCCACACGGCGGCCGTCCGCCGTAGTGTAATAATCGTTGGTTGCCAAGCTTACCCGCGCAACCATTCCTTTTTCCAATGTGGTGAGTTCCACATCTTTCCCTGTGTGACCAATAAGCATCACTTTGTTTCTTAAAGACATTTTGTTTAAATTTAGCGTTAGACATTAGACGTTGGGATTTCTCTAAAATCTCTGAGACAAAGTTGCAGCAGTTCGGTACTCGCAGTCGGTTTATATACATTTAAATCCGATTGTAAACGATTGCAAACGGCTATGAAATCGGAACCAAAAACTACGCTTATGCAAAAATGCTTGGAATGCGACAGCGAGATAAAAGGTAGATCGGATAAAAAGTTCTGCGACGACGCGTGCAGGAATGCCTACAACAATAAGCAGAACAAGGATTCTACCAACCTGATGCGAAATGTCAATAATCGACTGCGCAAGAACTATCGAATCCTTGCCGACGCCAACCAGGACGGCAAGACCAAGACGACTCGATCTAAATTGTTATCGCAAGGCTTCGATTTCGACCTGATAACCCAAGTCAAAGTTTATAAGAACGGATCCGAATATCGGTTTGTTTACAACGAAGGTTATAAAATCTTGGACGGAGATTGGGTGCTTCTGGTCCGTAATGCAGAATAAAAAATGCGCCGTGAAGCGCATGAAGATTATCTGATTTCTTTTTTTAGTCGACAACGCGAATTCCTTCCGCAATGAACCGAACCTCACGCCTCGGTTGTGTAATTGCGGCGATCTCCTGCGGTGATTTTTTCGCATCTTCAGCGTAATGCCGCTGTTCCTCCACCGAAATGGTTTTTGCCTCAGCACTGCCGGTCATCACAATTTCTTTCCCTTCCAGGGCCGTCGGCACAAAGAAACCATAGTCTTTCATCTTGACAAAAATCTCGGTATTGTCACCACTGTCCAGTTTAATCCAACAACCTTTATTCGGACAAACGGAGGTAACTTTACCGCGAACGCCGGTTACAATCGGTCCCCGGTGCTGCACCAATTCTTGAACAAGCTGCGAAGCGCTCAGGGCGCGATCCAGTTGCCGGTTACTAACGGTGGCACCGTAAGTATCACCTGCTTTGGCTTCTCCGGCGGGCGGCTGCGCATTGAAAAATGCGAGCGGAAACATGCAGATAAAAAAAAGTAGATTTCTCATAATTGAAATTTTACAGGAGACGAATTTTATCGTCGAGGATTTCGATTTTTTTGTCGCGGTACAATCCGCCGA
>RDDY01000128.1 GCA_003852805.1 Chryseobacterium sp. | reverse complement strand
ATGGTTAAAAAAGTATTTCTTTTTGCAATCGTGCTGAGCATCACAAACTACGCTCAATCCGGGGTGACGGAAACGGAGATTGTCGGAATAGATTTCACGATTCTTAGGAAGCAGTATGGTAGCACCGTGGAGCGTAGTTTGTGATGCTCAGCACGATTGCAAAAAGAAATACTTTTTTAACCATGCGTTCAATCGACATTAAATTCAGACTTCTAAAATATCATTATTTGTCTGACAGATTTATTCGCGCGGTCAAGAATATTTAACGAAGTTGAACTTTGTCAAAGATTCTAAAACTTTGACAAAGTAAAAATCCGCTCTCCTTTCGGAAAGCGGATTTATGATAGAAAGTAAGCGTTGTCGCAAATCAGTGACTACCAATTGCTATATCATCAAAAGCCAGCCAATTTTATTCTGCGCTAAGCTCGATTGGATTATTATTCGCTTTTTGCTTCTTGGAAGCAACGTCGGCTAACGTTCGGATGTCGTGTGCAGATAATTCCAGACCAGCTGCATTAGCAAAATCGTAATAAAACTGCTCAGGATGCTTTTCAAATTTCGTTTTTCGGTCTGAGAACTTCTTATAATCAACGCTCACTACTTTGATCCCCAGCTTTTCAAAAGATTTGATATTATACAGTTTGTCAATCTTCTCTATTGCCCGCAGCTCAAAGATGTAATCACCTGCGTCATCAGCAAGAGAGTAAATCAATCCCGGCAAACCGGAAAACTTATAGGGTCCGTCTGCGACTTGAATATCTTTCGCAAACCACGCTGTCCAGTGGCGCCCTGCAAAATCAGCCGTAGCTTTTTGAAGCGAATGCTTGTCAACTTCTTTTGTATCGCTCAGCAATTTCCATCGGATTTGTCGTGGCTCATCTACAAGGTATCCTGTAAGGCCGATAGGCTCAGCAAATTGCAGTGTTTTTTTCGGAAGGTTCTTTGTCACAATATAACCGAGTTTCGGCAGCGCAATGTTTTGGCGATTGCCGCTGCCGCCCACACTTATGATTGAGTCTAACTTTGCAAAGTTTTGACCGTAAAAAATGGATTCACCATTTATGTAGTCCAGATTGAATATCTCTTGCTGCACCTGATTCCGCTTTGTTGAATCAATTTTAAAATCGAGACTATACACAAAGCGATACTGAGCTCCGACGGTGATACCAATTGTGAAGGTAAGCAAGAATGCAAACCAGTTCTGTAGTTTCATTTTTTGATTTCTATACGTTTGTAAATAAAGCTGAAAGCAAAAATTCTGCAGAAAGACCTTACGTTTACGTTGACCGCGATTGCGGACGACAAGTTAAAATAAAATTTACTGTTCAGCAAGCAGACGCGAGTGGCCTTTAAACTTTGTCAAAAATTCTAAAACTTTGACAAAGTAATGCCGTATTCAACCAACAAAAAATCCGCTCTCCTTTCGGAAAGCGGATTTGTGGTATAAGTTGCCTTTGGCCAAAAGCTAACAACCATCGGCCAAAAGCTTATCAAACTTTGATCTCTACATCTACACCTGATGGAAGCTCCAGCTTCATCAGCGCGTCCACAGTTTTGGAAGAAGATGAGTAGATGTCCATCAGTCTCTTGTGTGAAGACAGTTGGAACTGCTCTCTTGACTTCTTGTTCACGTGCGGCGAACGCAGTACGGTGAAAATTCTCTTATGCGTAGGCAAAGGAATCGGGCCGTTAACGATGGCGCCGGTAGACTTTACCGTTTTTACGATTTTCTCAGCAGATTTATCTACCAGGTTGTAATCGTAAGACTTCAATTTTATTCTGATTCTTTGAGCCATTTTTGTTTAAATTTCTTGGGATTAACCTCTTGCTTTTTCGATTACCTCCTCGGCGATGTTCTGCGGAGCTGCTTCGTATCTCTCAAACTCCATAGAAGATGTCGCTCTACCTGAAGACAGGGTTCTGAGTGACGTTACATAGCCGAACATTTCAGAAAGCGGAACGAATGCTTTGATCACTTTCGCGTTGTTTCTGTCGTCCATACCGTTGATGGTACCTCTTCTTCTGTTAAGGTCACCTACGATATCGCCCATGTACTCCTCAGGAGTCAGTACTTCCAGTTTCATGATAGGCTCCATGATCACCGGCTTGGCAGCTCTACCCGCTTCTTTGAAACCAAGCTTCGCAGCCAGTTCGAAAGAAAGTTGGTCAGAGTCAACCGGGTGAAATGAACCATCCTTCAGGGTAACTTTGATCGCTTCGATCTCGAAACCGGCCAAAGGACCATTCTTCATCGCTTCTTTGAAACCTTTTTCTACTGAAGGGATGAATTCTTTTGGAATGTTACCACCTTTGATCTCGTTTACGAACTCCAGACCGGTTTTGCCTTCTTCGGCAGGACCGATGGTAAACACGATGTCCGCGAACTTACCCCGACCACCTGTCTGCTTCTTGTAAACCTCTCTGTGGTTGGCATCCTGGGTAAGAGATTCTTTGTACTCAACCTGAGGCTGACCTTGGTTAACTTCTACTTTGAATTCTCTCTTCAGACGGTCAACGATGATGTCCAGGTGAAGCTCACCCATACCGGAGATAATCGTCTGACCTGAAGCCTCGTCGGTTTTCACCTGGAAGGTTGGGTCTTCTTCTGCAAGCTTAGCCAGAGCGTTACCCAGCTTATCCTGGTCAGCTTTGGTTTTAGGCTCTACTGCGATACCGATTACCGGATCCGGGAACAACATAGATTCCAGAACGATAGGGTTTTTCTCATCAGACAGGGTGTCACCGGTCTTGATGTCTTTAAAACCTACTGCTGCACCGATGTCACCTGCTTCGATATATTCGATAGGATTCTGCTTGTTGGCGTGCATCTGGTAGATGCGGGAGATACGCTCCTTGTTGCCTGATCTTGTGTTCAGAACGTAAGAACCTGCATCCAGTCTGCCTGAATAGGCGCGGAAGAATGCCAGACGACCTACGAATGGGTCAGTAGCGATCTTAAAAGCAAGCGCAGAGAACGGCTCGGTTACAGATGGCTTTCTGGTGATTTCTTCTTCGGTTCTCGGGTCTGTACCTATGATGCTTTCCTTATCCATTGGAGAAGGCAGATATTCACATACCGCATCCAGCATGAACTGTACCCCCTTGTTACGGAAAGAAGAACCGCAAGTCATCGGGATGATAGACAGGTCGATGGTTGCTTTTCTCAAAGCTTCGTTGATCTCTTCTTCTGTGATGGAATCGGGATCTTCGAAGAATTTCTCAAGCAGCGTTTCGTCGTACTCGGCTACAGCTTCTACCAGGTTCTGACGGTATTGGTGAACTTCGTCCAGCATGTCTTCGGGAATCGGAACTACGTCGAAAGTCTGACCTTGAGTTTCCTCATGCCATACGATAGCGCGGTTCTTGATCAGGTCAACCACACCTTTGAAGTCTTCTTCTGCACCGATAGGCAATACGATTGGCACTGCATTGGAGCCCAGCATTTCCTTCACTTGGTTCACCACTTTCAGGAAGTCTGCACCCTGACGGTCCATTTTGTTCACGAAGCCCATACGCGCAACTTTGTAGTTGTCGGCAAGTCTCCAGTTGGTCTCGGACTGTGGCTCTACACCGTCAACCGCCGAGAACAAGAACACCAGACCGTCCAGTACACGAAGTGAACGGTTTACCTCTACGGTAAAGTCAACGTGTCCGGGGGTATCGATAATGTTGAAGTGGTACTCATGTGCACCGGGAGCAGGCTTACCGTCTACTCTTGGGAATGTCCAAGTACAAGTGGTAGCCGCAGACTGAATGGTAATACCACGCTCAGCTTCCTGCTCCATCCAGTCCATCTGTGATGAACCTTCGTGGGTTTCGCCCAGTTTGTGGGTCTTACCTGTGTAGAACAGGATACGCTCTGTAGTGGTGGTCTTACCGGCGTCAATGTGCGCGGCAATACCGATATTTCTTGTGTATTTGAGATCTCTGCTCATCTAATTAAAATCTGAAATGTGAGAATGCTTTGTTGGCTTCAGCCATTTTATGAGTGTCGGTTTTCTTTTTGTAAGCCGCACCTTCCTCCTTAGCAGCAGCAATCACTTCAGCAGCCAGTTTTTGAGCCATAGACTTGTCGTTTCTGGCAGAAGCATACTTGATGAGCCATTTCATTGCCATAGAGATTTTTCTATCGGCACGGATCGGCATGGGGATTTGGAAGTTGGCACCTCCTACTCTTCTGGAACGTACTTCTACGTGAGGCATCACGTTGGTCAGTGCTTCTTTCCAGATCTCCAATGCTGTTTTCTCTTGATCTTCTTTTCTTGTATCTACAATGTCCATTGCATCGTAGAAAATTCTGAATGCCACAGATTTTTTTCCGTCGAGCATCAGGTTATTTACAAATCTTGTTACCAGCTGATCATTAAATTTCGGATCCGGCAACAAAACTCTTTTTTTAGCTTTTGTCTTTCTCATTGTTCTAAGTACCTAAAAATTTAATGATTACTTTTTCTTACCGCCGGCTGCAGGTGCCTGTCCCGGTTTTGGTCTCTTGGCTCCGTACTTGGATCTGCGCTGAGTTCTTCCGTTTACTCCCGCTGTGTCCAAAGCACCACGAACAATGTGATAACGAACTCCCGGTAGGTCTTTCACCCTTCCGCCTCTTACCAATACTATCGAGTGCTCTTGGAGGTTGTGTCCTTCGCCCGGGATGTAGGCGTTCACTTCTTTGCCGTTAGAAAGTCTAACACGCGCTACTTTACGCAGAGCGGAGTTAGGTTTCTTAGGCGTAGTGGTATATACTCTCGTACATACGCCTCTTCTTTGTGGACATGACTCCAAAGCAGCCGATTTACTCTTCTTAGTAAGTGTGGCTCTTCCTTTTCTAACTAATTGTTGAATAGTAGGCATTTAGTTGCTTTATGTATTTTATTTAAGGTTGCAAAATTAAAAATTATTTTTTGATTTACAATGCATTAACGCTTAGCGAATTAAAATTTAACCGCCGCCAAAAAAGAAATATTGAAAAAAGGCAGTTTTTCCTGCTTAATTATACGATACGCAAAACGGCCGCCTTACCGGGCAGCCGCTTTATGCGTGCGGTTGTACAATTAAAATCTGTAATTAAGCTGCACCGCGAAATTCCTCGGCTGAATCTGATCTACATAACCGCCGCGGAAATAAGAGGTATACCCCAACGCATTGAATAAATTGTTTGCAAAAACGCGGACAGAGGCATTCCCGAAGCTGTAACCCAACTGCGCATCTACGGTTGTGTAAGCATCCATCATGAATGGTTTGACGCCCGGCTGAACACTGTTGGCATGGCCGTTCATGAAGGTTTTTTTGGTATAGTCGTCCACAGGTCTTTCACCGACGAAGTAAACGCCTGCACCCAAATCCAAACCGCGCAGCGCACCTTCCATAAATTTGTAGTTGAGCCAGCCGTTGGCGGTATGCTTCGGCGCGTTCATAGGCGCGGAGCCATCCATATAAGCGGGACTGTCGTGGTATTGCGCATCCAGGTAAGAGTAACCTGTCATTACCTGAAGATTCGGCAGAATACGCCCGATGAGGTCTACCTCTACTCCTTTTCTGCGAAGATTTCCGGCAAGGCCGTAGTATCCGGTGTTGTTCCCGTTTGCATCCAGCACAGAATAAGAAAGGTTATCTGCTTTTATATCGAAATAAGTGACATTGAAACGGAGTCTCTCGCCCAACCAATCTGATTTAATGCCCGCTTCCCATTGCGACGAAGTGCTCGGCCCGACGACTCCTCCGTCCAACAGTGGATTGTTGGCCGTACGCAATGACGTAGTGGTTGTATAAGAGCCGAAGAGATTCACGTTTTCCATCGGTGAGATCATCAGCCCCGCAGAAGGATTCCATGCAGAGCTCTCACCTTCCGTCAGGCCGTTGATGTGGCTGTAACGGAGACCCAAATGAGCCTTAACATATTTGTTGACCGTGATTACGTCTTGCGCCATTAAACCCAGCGTCGGCGCCACCGTATTCACAATACCTGCGCCCACGAAATCTTTGCCGATATTGGCAGGAAGCGCATTGGGTATGTCCTGCAATACATTGATTATATCAACATCTTTAGCATCAAAACTATGCGTTTCCACATCGGTTTGTTTCCAATCGACGCCTACTTGGAATGTGTGTTTCAACGGTCCTGTAAGTACATTTTGCCCGATGAAGTCAAATTGAAACACACGGTTGATATCTTCTTTATAGGATTTGCTCAACGAACGACGGCGGAATTCATTGGGCTTCTTTTTATCGAGAGGTTGCAAAGCCGCACCCACGTTGTCTGAGCTGTAATTGGAATGGATATACGCCGCACGCAGTTTTAACTTATCGTTCAGTTGTCGGTCAACCGCTGTCATAAAGTTGAACGCTTCCACGTGGTTGTTATCGGTGCTGAAGCCCAAGAACTTTCCTTTCGGCATTTTATACAAAGCGTTGATGTCGCCTGTGGCCAAGTTCACGGTGCCGCGGTCGGGCGTCTGGTCATCGTTCAGGTAATCCATCTCCACCACTATGTTTGTTTTGTCATCGGGACGAAACGCTATCGACGGATTGATGTAAATACGCTCATTCTTTACATATTTGCGGAAGCTGTTGGCGTTTTGATAGGCACCGTCCAAGCGTACGGCCACGCGGCGCTGTTTGTCCAACACGCGCTGAATATCGATGGTGGGGCGGTAGAAATCCCAACTGCCTGCACGGAAGCCCACCGTACCCGCATTGATGAATTGAGGCGTCTTTGTGACCAGATTTATCACGCCGCCCGCCGCGCCAAGACCGTCACCGATGCCCTGCGTCACAGCCGCCGATCCTTTGATGATCTGCATGCTTTCCACGCCCTGCATATCGCTGAGCATAGATCCTGTTCTGAAATCCGAGTCTAACAAGACGCCGTTTTTCAGCACCGGAACTGCGCGGTAACCGCGTACCGACATACTTTCCTTTGTACCTCCGTAAGAGCTGAAGCGCGTTACGCCGGCCACATTCTTCGCCACGTCGGTCACTGTTAGTCCGCCCAAGTCTTCTATCACTTTGCTGGAAACTACCGATATGCTTTGGATCTGCTCTCTGGGGTGCAGCGGCAGACGCGTGATCACCTCCAGACCTTTCGGCTGTTTTTTCACAATCCCGAACAGCTCCACGGTTTCTATTGCTTTGGTGGAAGTAGAGTCGGTCGAAGAATATTGCGAATATACTTTGCATACGCAGCACAGAGTGCAAACGGCGAATACCTGTTTCTTCATCTCAAAAAAGTTTCGGCAAAGTTATTTTTAATTATTCTAAATAGCCTTATGATTTATATCAGATTGTGTTAAATTTTGCAAAAAGAA
>RDDY01000197.1 GCA_003852805.1 Chryseobacterium sp. | reverse complement strand
CACACCGACAGTATTTGGAAAATGTTCCGTTCTCCGATTTCTATATTTTCAAACAGTTGGAAAATGCGGTTCCTGATGGGTATAGGATCCACATCTCGAACAGTTCTCCGATCCGTTACGCGCAATTGTTTGATTTCACGAAGGAACACGAGGTCTATTGCAACCGCGGTGTCAGCGGCATCGACGGCTGCACTTCTACCGCGATGGGGTTTGCGATAAAAGAGAATGCGCCCGTGCTTTTAGTCACCGGGGAATTAAGCTTCTTTTATGACATCAACGGTCTGTGGAACAAGTATATACCGTCAACCGCAAGGATAATCGTCATCAATAACGGCGAGGGGAGTATATTCAGAATCATTCCCGGTCCTGAAGATACGCGTGCGGTTGATGATCTTATCGCAACCAAGCATCATCTGCAAGCCGAGCATTTGGCGAAGCATTTCAATATGGAATATTTATACGCTGACAATGCGGAGGGTTTGATGAGCAACCTTAGCCATTTCTTTGAGTCAAGCGAGCGTCCGATAATTTTGGAAGTTAATACGGCGGACCGCCCCAACGCGACAGTTCTGAAGGAGTACTTTAAATCTTTGGGTTAACAATATCCAAAAGGCTGTATGTGTTTTCGCCAAAACGGTTCATTGCGTTAATGAGCTGAAAACTACGGAATAAGTGAATGTTATCTAAAGTGATGTCCGCTTCCGATATGGCGTCGATGCTCAGCAAATGCCGACGCATTACGCCGTTCAATAAAAAGCTGCGTGGAGTAAACCATTTGGCGTCTTTCTCGAAAATGAGATTGGAGTAAGAGCTGTCACAGATACGGCCGTTTCGATGAATGATGATCTCATAACCGGTCCGTTTGAGTTTTTCCAATTCCGAGCGGTCTTCGTACTTGAAGGAATAATCTAAGTGACTTCCGTCCACAATTAAAAATGAGGTATGCCGCGCACGGTGATAGGCCTGAAGTTCTTGCCGGATTACGCCCATAGCGTCGTAAACGATTCTCCACTTGAATAATCTCGTTTTGGGAAAATCTTGCAGTGCAGCGAGTTCCGACAAATCGAGAGACTTTGCATTCCAAGTATTCAAACTGCGGTTTACGCGGTCTTGATGCAGAGCAAGCAATTGCGGTTCGCCGTTTTCTATGCGGATGCTCTCAAGAAAGCGGCACATAGATTTTGTTTAAGCATTCTTGGTACTCTGCTTCGGCTCTGCTCATGTGGGTAATGCCGCCGCCGCTTTTGAAAAACAGTTGTCCGTTTTCTTTTTCCAAGAACCGGATCATCACGCACGAGTCCAGATTCTCGCCGTCAAACAAACCGCAAACACCGGTGTAAAAGCCGCGGTCATAACGCTCGGCTTCCAAAGTGATTTCCAAAGTTTTGTGTTTGGGAGCGCCCAAGATCGAGCCTGCGGGAAGCATTTCGCTGAGAATGCTGCCGATGCGTCCGCGGTATTCGGGTTTTATCTGTCCTGATATGTTCGAACTCATGGCGAACAGGTTCTTGCGCCCGGTTTCGATATAGTCGATACGGCCGAAATCGTTGACGGTGACATCGTCGGCCACGCGGCTCAAATCATTCCGAAGCAAATCTACAACGGTATAATGTTCGGCTTTTTCTTTAACATCGTTTCTCAGAAGTTCGGCAGCGTTGGGAAGTTCTGCTTCTATGGTGCCTTTCATCGGCTCGGTATAAACTTGGCCGTCCTCGATTTTTATGAAAGTTTCGGGAGAAAAGAACAGCCAATTGTTTTTGTAAGAAACCTTGTATTTGGCTTTTGCCCGACAGAAAATCTCGTCAAACGGCAGGTCATATTCTATTCTTGTTTTCCGCGTATAATTCAGCAGGTAAGAATTTCCCGCCTTCAAGTTGTTCATGATATGGTCAAAGCCCACCTTATATTCTTCGAAGCTTTCGCGGAAGATCCTCAGTTCGGGAACCGTGTAACCAAACGGCTCTCTATTATCGTTCGTAAATGTCGGGAAATGCACAAAAATATTTTCCTGTGTCAGTTCATCGATGCCGAAGACCTGTACCTCATTTAACAAAAAATCGGTGATGAAGAAAAAGGCTTGGCCCGACAGAGAGCGTTTGTTCATTTCTGCGAAGCCGGGGTGTAAAAGGCTGACCATTCGCCAAAATTAAGAAGCTTCCGTATTTTTGCATAAAATAAAACATGGAAAAATCTTTGCAACCCGGCGATATATTACGAAAGGCCTTCGGATACTGGAGTTCTACCTTATCATTTCAGCTTCTGTTCTCGTTGATCTACTTCGTTTTGTTCTATGCCGTTTCTTTCTTCATATTTCGGCAGTTGAATCTGATGGAACCGCTGAGAGAGATCTCCGCTCTTCTCACCACCGATACGGCCGCTTTTCAACAGCGTCTGCAAGAGCTGGCACAAACCGAGAACTACCGTTTGGCAGCACTGCTGGGCGTGGCTGCATCGGCCATTGCTTTTCCGCTGAATATCGGGTTGCTGTTCATTTACCAAAAGATCGATAAAGGAGAGCGCCCGCGCGCCGGAGATCTTTTCAAGGGTTACGAGGGACGTAATTTTTTTCTGTTTTTTGGCTTTTATTTGTTTTGGGGCATCATCAACTTTTACGCGAAGATGTTTGTCTTGCCTTCCGTCATTTGGGTATTGTTTACCCTGCTGTGTTCGCCGCTGCTGTTTTTCGGAAATATGCGGCTGAATGCAGCCGTTGCGGCCAGCGCCCGCGCGTTTATGCTTCATCCGTTCTTGTTTGTGGTCTGCGCGCTGGCTGCCGTGGTAATCAGTTATGTCGGAATTCTGCTCTTTGGTGTAGGCCTTCTTTTTACGTTTCCTTTTTGGAATGCGGTGATTTATGTATTGTACAACGAGGTGACGGTGAAAACTATGGCAACTTCGTAAAGAAAAGCGTCGCGCGTAGAGCCGGAATTGCTATATTTACTCGAATCTTAAAGAACACGTAATATGGCAGATTTCGATCCAATCAGCGGCAGTACCTATCGACAGCCGCAGCGTACCACAAGCGATATTATCTCGCACGCTTGGGACAACTACAAGAAAACAGTTTTGTACGGCATCTTGGTGGTGATAGTGACGGCTGTTTTGTCGTCCATACTCAACGCTATTTTGCAGCGTATCATGGGCATCAATAGCGTAGAACAACAGACCTATATGCAGGAAATGATCTCGCGTGGAGATTACAACGTGTGGGTTATTCCGGGTTTTTCTGCCGGTATTGCGGCATCGGGCGTTGTCGGGCTTTTGTTGTATCCTATGTACGCCGGTTATTTGTACGTGGTGCACAAGGCCAACCACGGAGAGGCATTTGCCTTTTCAGATTTGTTCATCGGCTATCGCCACAATACAGCCAACCTGATCCTCTATTCGCTGATTGCGGGGATACTTACGGGTATCGGTCTGTTTCTGTGTGTAATTCCGGGAATTGTTCTGTGGGTAATGTTCTTCATCGGGATGCCTGTAGTTTTCTTCGAGAATGCATCGGCCGTTGACGGAATCAAAAAAAGTTTCGATTATGCCAAGGCCAATTTCGGTGTTTTCTTCCTCACGGCTGTGGCGTCATTTTTCATCTCGATTGCCGGCGTATTGCTGTGCGGTATCGGATTGATTGCCACCGCACCATTTATGATTGTGGCCATGTATTCTGCCTATGCAGCCTTTGCCGGCACACCCGTGCAGATAAAACACGTCTGAGGCTGCGGCTTTAGTACAGTATTTGTAAGCAGTAATTTTTCAATTACTGCTTTTCTATTTTTTTTTATGTCTGAAGATCAACAGCAAATCAGCAGCGCCAAGGTGAAACAAGTTTTCTTCCTGCTGATTCTCATCGGCTTGTCCACACTTATTGTGTACAATCTCGCCGCCTTTATCCCCGCATTGTTAGGTGCGCTTACTCTGTATGTGGTATGCCGGCGTTACATTATCTATCTGATAGAAGTAAAGGATTGGAAACCTTGGCTGGCCGCGACGGTGCTCATGCTGGCAACTTTGGTGGTGCTGGTATTGCCCGTTTATTTCTTGATCGATAAAATCTTGGAACGGCTGGGCCACATGCAGGAATACATGACCACCTTCAACGGCTTTGTGGATAAGGTGCATGATTTTGTTTACAGCAAGACCCGCATCGATGTGCTCAGTACAGAGAATTTGGCCAAGCTGAAAGAAATGGCAAATAGCTATATGACATCGGCCATCGGAACAACTTTGAATGCCTTTACCAGTATTGTCGCCATGTACTTCATCCTGTATTTCCTGTTGATAGCGCCCCGCAGGTTCGAGACATTATTGCGCAATGCTGCGCCGCTCAAAAAAGGAAATGTCACTTTGATCGGTGAGAAAATACGCCGTATGATTATTGCCAATGCCGTTGGGATTCCCGTGGTGGCCTTGGGTCAAGCGATTGCAGGAGTGATAGGCTACTATATCTTCGGTGCTCCGAACCCTTGGCTTTTGTTTGTGCTGACGTTTATCGGGTCCATGCTTCCGGTGGTGGGTGCGGCCATTATTTATATTCCCGTCACCTTGTTTATGATGGCAAACGGAGATACGGGTTCGGGCATCGGCTTGCTCATTTACAGTGTGGTGGTGGTCGGTTTGATCGACAATGTATTGCGATTTACTTTTTTGAAGAAGTTAGAGAACATTCATCCGCTCAACACGGTTTTCGGTATTATCATGGGGATCAATATCTTTGGCTTCATCGGTTTGATCTTCGGGCCGATTCTGGTCTCGGTGACCGTTTTATTGATCCGGGTTTACAGAGACGAATTCTCCGAAGATGCCGTGCCTGAGTTGGTCGTCCCCGAGGACGATGACTTGGACGATAATGTTGATCTTATTGTATGAATCCCGAAATATTGAAAGAAATCTGCGTGCACAAAATGCCGTTCGGCAAATACAAAGGTACGCTCTTGGCCGATCTGCCCGTCAGCTACCTCGAATGGTTCAACCGCAAAGGCATGCCGCCCGGTAAGCTGGGCATGCAACTGTCCACCGTTTATGAAATCAAGCTGAACGGCTTGGAAGATCTATTGCGCGAAATCAAACGACAGATAAAAAAACCTCATAGGTTTTAGAAACCTATGAGGTTTGCCTGGCGGCAGTAATCAAAATCTCTATGCTCTCAGCGCTGCAATTTCGTCACGCAGTTTGGCAGCGGCAATAAAATCCAAATTCTTGGCAGCGGCCTCCATTTCTTTCTGCTTTTTTGCGATGATCTTGTCGATATCCTCCATGCTGTAACTTGACTTGGTCTCGGCCACCTTTTGCATGATTTCTTTCTGTGTATATTTCTCGTCGGGGAAATCCTTGGTTCTGCCGACCAATTTGTCGCTGATTTTCTTGTTCAGCGCTGTCGGTACCAAGCCGTGCTTTTCATTGTATTCCATTTGTTTTTGACGACGGTAGTTGGTCTCGTCGATGGCGGCTTGCATACTCCGCGTGATCTTATCGGCATACAGAATCGCGCGACCGTTCAAGTTCCGTGCGGCACGCCCGATGGTCTGTACCAGTGAACGGCGCGAACGCAGCATTCCTTCTTTGTCTGCATCTATAATCGCAACCAGCGAGACTTCGGGCAAGTCCAAGCCTTCACGCAAAAGGTTTACGCCCACCAGAACATCAAATAAACCGGTACGCAAATCCTGCATGATTTGGATGCGCTCCAAGGTCTCCACATCGGAGTGGATGTATCGGGTGCGGATGCCGAAGCGTGTAAAGTACTTCGTCAGTTCCTCGGCCATTTTCTTGGTCAAGGTTGTGACCAAGGTCCGTTCATCGATTTCCGCGCGCTTTTGGATCTCTTCCATCAAATCATCGATTTGGTTCATCGTCGGGCGGATGTCTATCACAGGGTCCAACAATCCCGTCGGACGGATGATTTGTTCGATGTATTCTCCACCGGTTTTTTCCAACTCGTAGTCGGCGGGTGTGGCGCTTACATAGATCACTTGGTTCTGCATCCCTTCAAATTCCTCGAATTTCAGCGGGCGGTTGTCCATAGCCGCGGGCAGGCGAAAACCGTGTTCCACCAATACTTCTTTCCGGCTGCGGTCACCACCGTACATGGCATGCACTTGCGGCACGGTGACATGGCTTTCGTCAATCACCATCAGATAATCTTGGGGGAAATAATCCAAGAGGCAGAACGGTCTTCCTCCGGGCAAACGGCCGTCTAAATAGCGCGAATAGTTCTCGATGCCCGAGCAATAGCCGAGTTCCTTAATCATTTCCAAATCCAGCTCGGTGCGTTCTTCGAGGCGTTTCGCTTCAAAGGGTTTTTCGATTTGTTTGAAAAAATCTACCTGTTTTACCAAGTCGTCCTGAATGTTGCGGATCGCGCCGTTCAGCGTTTCCTTGGTGGTTACGAAGAGATTCGCGGGATAGATGTTGATTTTGTCGAACCTTGAGATCAAGTCTCCGCTTACGGGGTCAAAGCTGTGGATGCTTTCGATTTCGTCGCCGAAGAACTGCACGCGCACGCCGCTGTCGGCATAGGCAGGATAAATGTCCACCACATCGCCTTTTACGCGGAAGGTGCCGCGCACAAATTCGTTGACGCTGCGTGAGTACAGAGCGTTCACCAGATTGTGCAGCAGCGATGTGCGCGTGATTTTGGCATTAAGTTCCAGTGTGATTACCGACTGGTGAAACTCCGTCGGGTTACCGATACCATAAATGCACGATACCGATGCCACAATCAGCACATCTCGCCGACCCGACAGCAAAGACGCAGTGGCAGAGAGGCGCAGTTTTTCAACTTCTTCATTGATGCTAAGGTCTTTTTCGATATAAGTATTGGTTGTCGGGATAAAAGCTTCCGGCTGATAATAGTCGTAATAGCTGACGAAATACTCCACGGCATTGTTCGGAAAAAACTCCTTGAACTCCATATAGAGCTGTGCCGCCAGCGTTTTGTTATGCGCCAATACAAGGGTGGGGCGCTGCACATTCTGCACCACATTGGCAATGGTAAAAGTCTTCCCCGAACCGGTCACGCCCAGCAACGTTTGGTACTTCTCGCGGCGCTCAATGCCGGCCGTTAGTTTCTCGATGGCTTGCGGCTGATCTCCGGTGGGTTTAAACTCTGAATTAAGCTCAAATTTCATGGTGCAAAAATACGAAATATTGAGTTGCCCGATTTTTGATATTCAAGTGTAATCCAGCCAAATACAGTGTTTTATGAAAACTTTAACAACCTATTCGGTGATTGCTTCATTAATGCTCTCAACCCTTGCCTGCCAAGACAAAAGTTTGGTTCTTCCCGACCGTGACAACGATGAAACTCCAAGCGCAGGGCTGCCGCCTGTGGAAACCGAGAAGCCGCACACCGATTACAGACCTGCCTTTGAAGGACAGACACGCGTACCGGGAATGAAAACC
>RDDY01000068.1 GCA_003852805.1 Chryseobacterium sp. | reverse complement strand
TTTGGATATGATTGTCACCGATCTCCACCAATCCGTCGGCTTGCATTTCCTTTAGCTTTTCCAAGGCCGCAGGCAGTTCTGCAAAGTCAGACTGTTGATCCCACGAGGTATGCAGATTGCACATCAGGTTCAGAATGTGTCGGCGGATGGTTAGATCTTCGGCGTCTAAAATATGGCCCTTTACCACAGGGATTTCGCCCGCGTTAACCAATTCCTGATATTTCTCCACCGATTTCTCGTTCTGCGCAAAACCGTACCAGCTGTCGGAAATGGCCGACATCCCCAGACCGATCATCAATTGAGTTTTGCCCGAACTGTATCCCATGAAGTTGCGGTGCAGGCGTTTCTCCAACATGGCTTGGTACAACTCGTCATGCTCCAAAGAGAAATGGTCCATGCCCACCTCCAGATAGCCGAGTTCTTCCAATAGCTGTTTGCCGTTTTCGTACAGCTTGCGCTTCTCCTCTCCGCTCGGCAAATCATTTTCGTCGAAACCGCGCTGGCCCACGCCTTTTATCCACGGCACGTGCGCGTAGGAGTAGAACGCCAGCCGATCAGGCTTCAGTTCAAGCGTCTTGCGGATGGTGAATTCCATTTTTTCCCAAGTGTGAAACGGCAGACCGAAGACCAAATCGTGGCTGATGCTTTCGTAGCCTATTTCACGCGCCCAATTGGTTACACGCTCCACATTTTCAAACGGCTGAATCCGATTGATCGCCTTCTGAACTTGCGGATCGTAATCTTGCACGCCGAAACTCGCTCGCCTGAAGCCGAGATCATACAGCATTTGCAAATGCTCACGCGTGGTGTTGTTCGGGTGCCCTTCAAAGCTGAACTCGGGTTTGTCTGCAATGGTTACCGTAGAGAAAAGGCTTTCCAACAAATAACGCAGATTCACCGGCGAGAAGAAGGTAGGCGTGCCGCCGCCCAAGTGCAGTTCTTTCAGAATAGGTGTTTCGCCTTTCTCCGCCCTTAGCAGGTCTAAGTACAGTTGCCATTCTTTCAAGACGGCTTCAATATACGGCAGCTCCACAGAGTGCTGCTTGGTGATCCGTTTGTGGCAGGCGCAGAAAGTGCACAGTTGCTCGCAAAACGG
The DNA here is from genome assembly GCA_003852805.1 of Chryseobacterium sp. Taxonomy (GTDB): domain Bacteria; phylum Bacteroidota; class Bacteroidia; order Flavobacteriales; family Weeksellaceae; genus Elizabethkingia. The sequence goes on along the minus strand of RDDY01000068.1, from coordinate 6,314 downwards.
CAGGTGCATATAAATGGAAATTCCCTCGGCTGCGTTGCTCTCATTGTAAGACCTGATGACGCTTTGCTTCCATTTTTCTTTGTCGAAGCTTGCATCATCCCAATACGGAACGGTAGGATAAGAGGTATAACGCGGACCCGGAATATTGTATTTGTCGATTAGAGAATTCATAACGCAAAGTTACGGAGCGTTGCCGGTTTTAAAAAATGACTTTTGTTTCCGGTTTAGGAAAATCTGTCACGCTTCACGTTCAACTTCTTTATATTTGCCGCAATTAAATAAAACCAATATGTATGCAAAAAATTACTCTACTCTTTTTAAGCCTTTGCAGTGTGGTCCAAGCACAAGTCCGCTTTGAAAAAGCATATTTCATCGATAACGATAATAGACGCCATGAGGTATTGATAAAAAACAATGAATGGCTGAACAATCCATCGGCTTTTGAATACAGAGCAAACAGTGACCAAGCCATCAAAACCAACAGCATTGAAAATGCAAAAATGTTCGGTTTTTACGACGGCGAAACCTATTTGCGCGCCGATGTAGACATTGACCGGTCTTCATCCGACCTTAAACAGCTCAGTTCTTCTTCGAAACCACAATTCAACACAGAGCAACTTTTCCTTCGTCAATTGTCTGACGGTAAAGCAAAATTATATGTCTACCGCGATGGCAATTTGGTGCGTTATTTCTACGCTATGGATAATCAAGTGCCCCGGCAGTTGATATATAAACCTTATTCGGTAGACGAGGTTACCGTAGGCTATAATACTGAGTTTCGCAGGCAACTCGAGGATTTGGCAAATTGCCCTTCCATGAACATCCGACGGATCAACCGTACAGAATACACCGAGCGCAGCCTGCAAAACCTCTTCAACGAGTACAACAACTGTACAGGAACGGAAACATCTGCAAACGCGAACATACAAGAAAAACGTACAAGCAGTATTCACCTGGCCGCCCGTCCCCGTGTCAATTTCTCAAAAATGACGGCCGCTTCCGGAAATCTGTCGTATGAAGTAGACGGCAAGATCGGTTTCGGCCTCGGTTTGGAAGCAGAATATATACTTCCGTTCAACAAGGGAAAATGGGGCGCACTTTTCGAGCCAACTTATGCATCATATAAAAGCGATGGAAAACACGAAGCGGTTTACGCGTCCGGCGGAATGCTGACCTCCAAAGCAGATTATCAAACCATCGAGTTGGCGTTTGGCGTACGACACTACATGTTCCTAAACAATGACTCTAAGTTCTTCTTTAATTTCTTGGCGGTGCCGCAAGTAGATTTAGATTCGAAATTCACACTGAACCGTAACGACGGATCGCAGTTCCGTGAACTGGAGATCAGCGGAAAATTGAATTTTGCTTTAGGCGCCGGTTATAAATACGGCGACCGCTATAGCCTTGAACTTCGGTATTTCACGCCACGCAACAACCTGCAAGATTATATGTTCTGGAGCGGCAAATTTAACTCGCTTTCGCTCATCTTGGGTTATAATTTCTTCTGATAGATTGCGTCCGGCATAGCCGTCCTCGGTTTACTCATACGACGGTTGCCCTGAAAGTGGCGTACCGAGCCGATCTCTATTATACGGCATCCGAAAACGGATGCCGTTCTGTATCGCGGCAATCGGCCTCAGCCTATGCTGATGTATCTTCGGGAATCAGTTGTCTCCGGAAATGCAAACCCATTACGCAAAGCCCTTTCATCATTCATCGGAAAAATTATCTTTGCAAAAATTTCAAATTGAGAACACTTTTATTATTGGCTGCACTGTCGCCTGTCTTGCAGTTTGCGCAGGTGCGTTTTGAGCAAGGCTACATTGTAGGTAACGATGGAATCCGTGAGGATGTCTACATAAAAAACATGGATTGGGTAAACAACCCGTCTAGCATACTCTACAAAGTTGAAGAAAACGGTGAAACGCTGACTGCAGGTTTAGATGAACTGTCGCAGTTCGGCATCGGTGACCACTCCGCCTTCGTTCGGGCAACCGTCAATATAGATCGGTCAAGCAATGACCTTCGCAAGCTGAGCGCACACCGCGAACCGAATTTCGTAGAAGAAACGCATTTCCTGAAGGTCCTGAACGATGGGAAAATGAAATTGTATAAATAGACAATGGTTTAATCCGCTATTTCTACCGGGCGGAAAGCGGTTCTACGCAGCAGCTTGTTTACAAGCCTTATCAGTTGGAAACTTTCAAAATCGGTTACAACGACGATTACCGAAAGCAGTTGAATATTCTTTTGGAATGCAATAAAATCTCCGAAACCGACTTGTACCGCGCGCTATCAAGACAAAGATCTGCAACAGCTGTTTATAAAGTACAACGGATGCAATGACCCTACATATGTCGAGCAGAAAATAGCGTCGGGCGCCAAGAACGGAGGTTTGCGTCTTGCCGTGCGTCCGCGACTTGTTCTTTCCAACGCGCATGACCATGATGATTCCATTTACAACGGACGTCGCGATTTCGTAATGTCTGCAAATTTGGGCGCAGGTGTAGAGTTGGAATACGTATTGCCTTTCAACAAGAATAAATGGTCGTTTGTCTTTGAGCCTACTTTTAGATTTTACAGTGCGGATAAAGCTATTGCCAACAAATATGTTCCCGGCGGCAGCGTGTACAATGCCATTAAATATAATAGCATCGAGTTTCCGCTCGGAGCGCGCTACAGTATGTTTGTCAGCAAGTCTTCCACAATCTATATAAATGCTCAGTTCTCGCCCGAGGTGCTCATCGGTGATAATTACTTCAAATCCTCTCTTGCCGATGGCTCGGTGGTAGCAAAAGGGAAACTCACTCCTCAAGCCAATTTTGTTTACGGAGTCGGTTACAAATTCAAGAACCGTTACGGCGCTGAATTCCGAATTCAGGAACCAAAAATAATCGGATGGACTTACTCCGCGATGTCTCTGGTTCTCAGCTACAACATTCTATAAAAAGAAAGCGGTTTTAAGCCGCTTTTTTTATTGGTTTTTTCATCCTACATCACTTCGTACACCGCAAAATTCTTACACATAAACCACGCGACTAACTGTCAATCGGACTCAAATGCTTAAATAGTATTCAGCACATTCTCAACGCCGCCGTCTACAATTTTAAAGACGAATGTATGTCTTGGCAGCAGTTTGGTCATTTCATCCTTAATTTTCACCAATGCCAGCATCCAGGCAGGATTATCAACCGCACCTTCAATCAATTCGAGATAAATGATATAGGTACTGCCTGATTTTTCCACCAGCACATATCTTGTAAACTTGTCATTGAAAAATTCTGTCTCGGCAAATGCAGCTGCCAGAGCATCCGCTTCGCCCACCGACATCTCTTTCACATCAAATGTGATCTCGTTTTTCGTCGTGCCGTATGCTCTTGCTGTATAAGCCGGTGCGGAGATGCTGTCAGCAATAGCAGCACCGGTGACCAACGGTACAAACAACGCGATCGCCAAACCGATGCTTATTAGCGCTGTATTCCACCATTTATGGAAGCTGCCGCCTGCCGCGGCGAATGCTTCAATTTCACGACCCTGTGTGCGGTCTGCTATATAACCGGCGGCCGCTGCGGTTAACAGTGGAATCAGAGAATTCGGGATGTTGATATCATCAGGTAAGAAGTACAGTATAGCAATGAGGACGGCGGTGGCAACCACCGCAACCATCCAAGTGTTTCGAACTCTGTTCTGTTGACCGAATGATTTGAAGTTCGAAGCCAAGAAGTAGCCGGCGCTAAGCGGTCCGCCTAAAAAGCTGCCGAACCATATTGCTTTTTTTGAATATATTTTCTCCGAGGGAGCTTTAGTTCTGTTTACAATCTCAGGTTGCATAAAATACTTGTCTTTTCCGAATCGACAAAGATATGCTGAAAACACTGTTTTAAGGAACGCCCATAGATGCAATTAGCAATAATCCGCTTCTGTCTGAGAAGAAAAAACTGACGGCCCCGCGACCGTCAGTTTTGTTTAATTATTTATTTCAGATCCTTCATCACTTCCTGTACCGCCCGTTCCAGTTGCGGGTCTTTGTCGTGCAACCTGTCCAAGAAGCTGTTCTTGACGTAAATGTCCGGAGCCACGCCGGTTTTCTCCAGATTTTGGCCGTCCAAAGTATAAGTACCCCACGCAGGCAGGCGATAACCGGAGCCATCAACCAGAGACTTTGCTGAGGTAAAGATAATCCAACGGTAGGTTTCCTGACCGATGATCTTACCAAGCTTCAGCGCCTTGAAGCCGGCAGCGGTCATCTCGGCATCGCTCAAAGAATACTCGTTGATGAGCAGAACAATCGGCTTGCCCGACGGTGCAAAGTTGGGCTGAATGGTCATTTTACCCTCGCGGTATTTCCATTGCAAATACGGACGCTGCGCCAAGAAGCTGAGCACCTTGTCGTGGACGTTGCCGCCGGTGTTGAAGCGCAAATCCAAGATGACGGCGTCTTTGCGGTTCTCCTGTTCCACCATGTCCAACAGGAAGCGGTCCAACTCAGATGTTGACATATTCTTCATGTACGAATACGCAATCCTGTCACCGCTCCATTTCTTCACACGTTCTTTATTGTCCGTGATCCATTCATCGTACAGCAAATCTTTTAAACTGTTGTTTGTAATGGGATGGATTTTTGTGCTGATGGACCTTCCGCCCCGCGAGACTTCCAAGGTCATCTCGTCAAGCATGGTCGGGGTTGTAAAATAGCTCTCGCGGTTTTGGGTTTTGTCCAATGGTTGACCGTTAACCTTTACCAAAACATCGCCCGGTCTGATGTCGACGCCTTTCAAAAAGGCAGGCGACTTCCGAACAACGGACTCCACCACAAACGGATTGTCTTTTTTGAATAGCAATCCCGTCTCGTTTGTCACGTAGTTCAGCTGTTTGCGCTCCTCTTTCCCCGCCGTGTTAAAACCGGTGTGTGAGCTGCCCAGTTCGCCCAGCATATCATTCAATAAAATGCGGAGGTCATTCCGGCTGTTCACGTGCGGCACATATTGCGCATAGCGTTCTTTTATGGCGCGCCAGTCGATACCGTGGAAGTTCTCGTCGTAGAAGTTCTCTTCCACGCCGGCCCAGGTTTCATAAAACATCTGGTTGAACTCTGACGCCAAGTTCTTGTTGAAATTGTGTTTGATGTCAATCTTCGACGGTTTCGTGCTGCCCAACGCAAATTTGTGGATGTTGTTGTCTATCAGCGCAAAGATATTCTTGTCTTGCTTTACCAATAGCCGGGCGCCTTTGTCCGAGACCTTCTCTGTTTTGGACGTGCCGAAATCTTCGAAGGTTTTTTGCCATAAAGCATATTTACCGTTGTCTTGATTGCTGTTGAAAAACAAGTATTGCTTTTTGCCGTCCGCAAAAATCTGAGGCTCCGACTGATACCCGAAACGATCGGTCACCAATTCAACGCGCTCCAAGGCATCGTCGGCATTTACGACCAATGGTTTTACTATCGCAACCGTGTCCCTCTTCGTGGTTTTATCTTTGTCTTTTTTCTCGTCTTTCTTTTCCTTTTTTTCTTCGACGAAAAGCTTGTCGTATTCCGAGGATTTGTACGGTTTATCAAACCAGTCCAGCGACATCCGGTAAATGTTGGAACGCTGCATCCCGAGTGGATACGAAGGATTGGTTCGGTCGCTGGCAAAATAGATGTAGCGTCCGTCGGGTGACCAAACCGGGTCCTCCTCGGTTACGCCCGTATTGGTCAGGTTGATGGTTTTCCCGTTTTTCAAATTGTGAACAAAGACATCCAACTCAAAATTGCGCTTCGCAGAGAAAAGCACATACTCTCCGTTCGGAGAAAAAGACGGCTTCGAGTTTTGGAACGCCCAAATCTCATCGGTCACAATCGTCCGCGATTGGTTGCTTTTCAGATCGAGCAGCCGCACCTCGTCTCGCCCACTCAGGTAGACGGCTTGCGTTCTGTCGTGGTTTAAAGTAAGGTCACGGTTGTTGCGCAGTTCAGATGTTAGCTGTTTCGGTTCTTCAGCCATTTCTGCGCTGATGCGAAACCAGTTCTGATAGCCGTTCCAAGTTTGGTTGTATACCAGTGTTTTGTTATCTGCCAGCCATTTCACCTCCATCGCGCGCTCTTTGCCGTCGGTTATTTGGCGAACAAACTTGCCTTCCACATCGGACACAAACAGCACTCCGCGGCTGACGAAAGCAATCTTCTTTCCGTCCGGAGAAACATCAAAATAGCTGATGTTCGACTGAGTCTCAAAGTTCTGCTCTTTTGACAAGCTTTCGCCACTGTTGGTAGAGAATCTAATGGGTGCCACAGCGTTGGAAGCCACATCGTAAATGTAAAGACTGTAATCTTT